>NZ_JAGPXK010000041.1:0-30463 GCF_018070675.1 Nocardiopsis sp. B62
ATGGAGGTTGCTGTGGCAGCCATCAGTGGCCGCTACGCACCTCGCTGGACGTGCCCTCGGCCTCTACCACCGGCAGTATGAAAAAGCGCGAGGAACGCAGCCGGCCCACCCCCCAGGACAACCGACGTGCTCCAGAAGAACGTGTCCCCAGCACTGGCGAAAACCCCCGCCACCCCAGCGCCGCCCACCGCACTCCCGCCAACCCGCACACCCCGACCAGGACAGGAACCTGCCACGTTTCTAGACCCCCAGAGTCTGAGGGGAACTGCGCCGTGCGGCTCACAACAGCGCACGGTTGGGGTTCCCGACCCCCTTCGGTGCAGCGAGCTGCGCGGCCTGCGGCTCACAACAGCGCGTGTTGGAGCTTCCAGGTGCGGGTGCCGGGCGGAGTGCGGCCCCAGGGGCTGGGCACATCGCCCCGGGGGGCTGTAACTGGGTGCGGTCGGGCTTCCACTCCTCCGGTGGGAGGCTCAGAAGCCTCGGGTGGACCACTCTTCCAGGTGGTTGGCGGCTTCGGCGATGGTGGTGGACTCGCCGTGGCCGGGGTGGACGACGGTGTCGCCCGGGAGGGTGATCAGCTGGTCGCGGATGGACGCGATGATCGTGGGGAAGTCCGAGGAGGGCTGGCCGGTGGCACCGGGGCCGTCGGGGAAGAGTGTGTCGCCGCTGAAGACCACGCCGAGCTCCGGCGAGTGGAAGGACACTCCACCGGGGGTGTGGCCCGGGGTGTGCAGCACGTTGAGCTCCACGTCACCCGCGCGCAGGACCTCGCCGTGCAGGAGAGGGGCGTCGGGTTCCCGGTAGGGGTGGACCTGGCGCCACAGTTCGGCGTCGTCCGGGTGGAGGAGGATCGGGCAGTCCGCGAGGTCGGCCAGGGCGACGGCGGCGTTGATGTGGTCAGGGTGCCCGTGGGTGCACACGATCGCCATGAGTTCACGGTCGCCCAGCCCTCGGGCGATGCGCTCGTGGTCATGGGCGGCGTCGATCACCACGGCGCTCTCGTCGTTGCCGACGATCCACACGTTGTTCTCGATGTCGGACTCGGTGCCCTCGACGCTGAAGACACCCGAGGTACGCAGTTGTTGGATGGGGGTCAAACTCTCACCGCCTCACGTTGGGGCTTCGAGCCTATCCCTCCGAGGGCGTCGGCACATGCGGTTGCGCGTCGAAGTCACGGCGCAGCGCGTACGGCTGGATGAGCCCGAGACCGTGGGCGTGTCGCGCCCGGACCTGCACCACCTGGAGGCCCTCCTCGTCGGTCAGGCTCTCGGCGAGGGCCTCGTCGATGAGGACGGTTCCGGGGCGGGCGAAGGAGGTGAGCCTGCTGGATCGGTTGACGGTGGTGCCGAAGACGTCCCCGTGCAGGGTGAGGACGGGGCCGTAGGCCACGCCGACCCGGACGTCGGGGACCTCCACGTGGGTCTTCACCCCGGAGGCCAGGCGCAGGGCGATGTCCGCGGCCTGGAGGGGGGAGTCCGCGACGTAGAGGACCTCGTCGCCGAGGGTCTTGACCACTCGTCCACCACCGGAGGCGACGATGTCGGCGGCGGTGGCCTCGAAGCCCTCCACGACGCCCGCGAGTTCGACCTCGTCGAGTTCACGGCTCAGGGTGGTGAAGGAGACCAGGTCCGCGAAGCCCACGATCAGCGGGTAGTAGTTCGGGACGGTGTCGTTGTTGTTGGACATCACCGCGAGGGTGCGCGCGGTGGAGGCGGCGAGCTGGCGGCGCCAGATGTGCAGGAGGAGCCGCTCCACGTCGGGGAGCAGCTCCTTGACCTGGTTCATCAGCGGGCTGGCGGATTCCTCGTTCTGGAAGATGAGGGTGCTCAGGATGCTGGTCTGCCAGTCCGCGAGTCTGGCCATGGTCTGACCCATGGCGCGTGCGAAGCGGACCACTCCCTCTTCGTCGAGGAGCCCCTCCTTGAGGAGGGAGTTGGTGATGCGCAACGCCTCGACGTCGCTCTCGGCGAAGATCACCGAGTCGTCACCCAGGGTGGGGAAACCGAGGGCGCGCCAGACGCGCCCGGCCAGTTCGGGGTCGGCTTCGGCGAGCTCGACCGCCTGTTCCCTGGTGTAGACCGCTTCACCACCGAGCAGGACGGACTCGATCGCTTTCGGGTCAGGACGCGACGGCATACGTTCTCTTTCACGGCCTTACCGCACGGGGGCGGTGTGGGATGCGCCTCCAGCTTACGCCGGAAGGGGCTGGTTGGTCAGCTCGCCGGGTACTCCGGCCGCTGGGCCGCGTTGACCTGGCGGTAGATCTCCGACTGGAACCACTGGGGTCGGGGCACCCGCTGGAGGACCATGCCCTCCTGTTCGGACGCCGACTGAATGGACAACGTTCCGTACCGCATGATCCGTTCCCACAGGGTGATGTTGAAGGAGACGTCGTTGACCCTCGTCAACGGCATGTCCCGGCCCTGCTTGGAGATGATGCCGTCACGCATCATCAGCCGCCGGTTGGTGAGGATGTAGACCGTGGTCGCCCACTTGAGCATGGGGACGAACCAGAAGGCGAGGGCGGCGACGACGCCGACGGCCACCACGACTCCGGCGGCGATCAGGCTCCAGTCCTCGTTCCAGGGAACGAAGAAGAGCGCGGTGCCGACGACACCGATGATGAGGAACAGCGCCACGAACTCTCCGGCGAGGAGGGTCCAGTGTTGACGTGCGACGTGGACGAGTTCTTCGTCATCGGAGAGATAGCGGTCCGCGATAGCCATAATGGTGATAATGGCACAAGGAACGGCTATTCGCCCGGTCGGACGTGCACGACGTCCCCTGCGCTGAGCGCCCGCCCGGCGACGAGCAACCGGGCCTGGTCGTCGACCCCCGTGGCGGTGCCGTCGAGGAAGGTGCCTCCGGGCAGGTGGACGCGGACCCGGCGGCCGATGGTCACGCACACGTCCCTGTACTCGTCGGCGATCGCCCCCGGGTCGCCCTTCCAGGTGGTGTAGCGCCGCTCGAACTCCTCCAGGACCGCCACGAGGAGGGTCTCCCGGAGGGTGTGGGCGCCCTCGGCGCGGAGGGAGGTGGCGGTCTCCACGGGGAGTTCGTCGCGCGTCTGGGAGACGTTCAGCCCCATGCCGACCACGATGGCGGGGTGGGAAGGGTCGGAGAAGTCGGCCTCGGCGAGGATTCCGGCGAGCTTGGTCTCTGCGACGAGAAGGTCGTTGGGCCACTTGAGCCGTGTGTCGAGCCCGGTGGTCCCGCGCACGGCGGCGACGGCCGCCAACCCCATGAGGGGGGACACCCAGCCGAGCTGTTCCGCGGGCACCTCGGGACGGATCAGGAGCGAGAAGGTGAGCGCGACCCGCGGTGGTGTCGTGAAGCCGCGCCCCAGCCTTCCCTTTCCGGCGGTCTGGTGTTCGGTGACCAGCACGCTGCCCTCGGGGGCCCCTTCCCTGGACCTCGCGATCAGCTCGGTGTTGGTGGAGCCCGCCTCAGGCACCACCTCGACCCGCCAGAATCCGCCGGGGCGGATCGCGTTCCGGTCCAGGGGAGGGATCTCGTTCATCCGTCCATTAGAGCAGTTCCGGAACCGGGTCCGAAAAGCCCTTCGGGCCCCGGGGCCACGGGTTAGGCTGAAGCCACACCGATGATCACGTCTCGCTACGTTCGGTTACTGGAGGTGTCGCGGCGGATGACCATCCCGGAGTCGGAGACCACGGTTGGTGGGCCGTCCCACTGGGAAGTCGTGTTGCGCGCCTGGGAAGTACTGGACCTGCCCGATGGCTGGCGGGCCGAGATCATCGAAGGCGCGATCAGCATCATGACTCCCCCGAAGGACGAGCACGCTCACATCGTCGCCCTGCTGAACAGGTGGATCGTTCGCGCGACTCTCATGGAGGGCGCGCTCGCCGAGGTCACGGTGCACCAGAACATCGACCTCCGGGTGCCGCTGCGCAGTGGCCTGTACATCCCGGACCTCGTGGCCCTCCCCGGGTCGATCATGCTGCGCGGCCCCGAGCACGGCGCCGAGGACGCGCTCCTCGTGGTCGAGGTGACCTCCAGGAGCACCGCGAAGAAGGACCGCGGCTCCAAGCTCTGGGGATACGCCCAGGCCGGCATCCCCTTCTACCTGTTGGTCGACCGCTGGGACCCGGAGAGCGGCCGCGGTGAGGTCACCCTGTTCGGCGATCCCGAGAAGGGCCGGTACACGAGTGTCACCAAGGTCCCGTTCGGCAAGGAGATCCACCTGCCCGAACCGTTCGACCTGACACTCGACACCGGCGCCTTCCCGAGCTGACGGTCAGCCGGTGTTCTGGAGTCCGGCGGCCACTCCGTTGACGGAGAGCAGGAGCAGTCGCTCCAGGTGCTCGCTGTCCTCTTCTGACAGGGACTCGGACTCCTCGCCCCGCAGAGCCTCCAGGGCGCGGAGCTGGAGGTGGCTGAGCGCGTCCACGTAGGGGTTGCGCAGGTCCACGGCGCGGGACAGGACCGCGCGGTTCTCCAGCAGGCGGCTGTGGCCGGTCACCCTGAGGACGAGTTCGCGGGTCAGGTCGTACTCCCGCAGGACCGTCTCGCTGAGTTCGGGCCGGTCGCCCAGGGCGAGGTAGCGCTCGGCGATGGTGCGGTCGGTCTTGGCCAGACTCATCTCCGCGTTGTCCAGCAGCGACGCGAACAGCGGCCACTCCTGGTAGGCGGCCTGGAGGACGGGCAGGTCCGCCACGGCGGCCAGGCCCGTGCCGAGGCCGAACCAGCCGGGCAGGTTCACTCGGGTCTGGGTCCACGCGAACACCCACGGGATCGCCCGAAGGTCGCCCAGGCCCTTGGCGGCGCTGCGGCGGGAGGGCCTCGACCCGAGTCGGAGGTCACCGAGCTCCTCAAGGGGGCTCACCCTGGAGAACCACACCGCGAAGTCCTCGGTGTTGATGAGCGACAGGTACGCCTCCTGGGCGGCCTCCGCGATGGTGTCCGCGTGGCGCCGGTAGCGCTCGGCGGCGGCGCGCTCGTGCTCCTGGACGGTGTCGGTGGAGGCCATCAGGACGGCGTGGCCGACCTGTTCGATGTGGCGGCGCCCGATCGCGGCCTGGCCGTAGCGGGCGAAGATGACCTCGCCCTGCTCGGTGACCTTGAACCGACCGTCGACCGAACCCGGCGCCTGGGCGAGCAGGGCGCGGCTGGCCGGACCGCCGCCGCGGCCGAGGGAACCGCCCCGGCCGTGGAAGAGGGTGAGGCGCACGTCGTGCTCACGGGCCCACGCGGACAGCCTGGCCTGGGCGTCGTACAGGCGCAGGGTCGCGCTGACGGGACCCACGTCCTTGGCGGAGTCGCTGTAGCCGAGCATCACCTCGAGGCGGCGGTCGTTGTCGGCCAGGCGCTGGCGGACCGGCGGGAGTTCGAGCATCCCGGCCAGCACCCTCGGGGAGGCCTCCAGGTCCGCTCCGGTCTCGAAGAGCGGGATGACGTCCAGGACGGGCACCCGCTTGGGCGGCAGGGCGTGGGTGGCCAGCTTGTGGACGGCCTCGATGTCCTCGGCCGAACGGGTGAAGCTGACGACGTAGCGGCGGCAGGCCTCCACACCGAAGCGCTCCTGGATCCAGGAGACGGTCCGGATGGTGTCGAGGACCTCCTCGGTGCGCTCCGAGAGGGGACCGCCGGACTCCAGTTCCTTGAGCGCCGCCGCGTGGACCTCGCTGTGCTGGCGGATCTCCAGTTCGGCCAGGTGGAAGCCGAAGGTCTCGGCCTGCCAGACGAGGTGCTGGAGGTCGCCGTAGGCCTGGCGGACCGCCCCGGCTGCGGCGAGCGACTCCTGGACCAGACGCAGGTCGGTGAGGAACTCGTCCGCGTCGGTGTAGGCGAGGTCGGCGTCGCGTTCGCGGGTGGCACGCAGGCGGGCGGTGGCCAGGAGCAGGAGCTGGCGGTGGGGTTCGTTGGGTGAGCGCTGGGTGATCTCGTCCATGAGCGTGGGCTGGCCAGCCTTCGCCTCGGAGATCGCGTCCCGGAGCGCCGGGCTGGCGGGCGTGAGGTTGGAGTAGACCGTGAGGGCGCGGGCCACCCGGCCGCACGCGGTCTCCAGGCCGCGCAGGATGTGCTCGGACTGGATGGTCATCGCCTCGCGGGTCACCTCGTGGGTGACGAAGGGGTTGCCGTCCCGGTCGCCGCCGATCCAGCTGCCGTAGCGGACGAACGGCTTGGCGCGGGGCGGGCGGGTGCCGGTGCCCTCGGGGTCGATGGCGGTGTCGAGGGTCCGGTAGACCTGCGGGACGATCGCGAAGATCGTCTCGTCGAAGGCGGCCAGGGCGGTGCGCACCTCGTCGAGCGGGTTCAGCTTGGTGTAGCGCAGCTGGGAGGTGCGCCAGAGGAGGTCGATCTCCTCCAGCAGGCGGCGGTGCGCCTCGGCGGCGGCGCCGCTGCCCTCGTGCGAGGTGTGCCAGGCCTCCAGCTGGGCGCTGATGCGCAGGATGGAGGTGGAGACGGCGCGGCGCCGGGCCTCGGTGGGGTGGGCGGTGAGCACGGGGTGGAACTCCATGCCCTCGACCAGTTCGGTCAGGCGCTCCTCGCCGCCCTCTCCCTCGCGGACGGCGCGCACGGCGGCGGCCAGTGACTCGCGGGGCGGGTTCGCGGCGTCGTCGCGTTCGCGCAGGGCGCGCATGCGCTGGTGTTCCTCGGCCAGGTTGGCCAGGTGGAAGTAGACCGTGAAGGCGCGGGCGACCTGCTTGGCGCGTTCCAGGGGCCAGTCAGCGACCAGGCCGGTGATCTCCTCGGTCGTGACGGTGCCGTCGCGGGCACCGATCACGGCGTGTCGGAGTTTCTCGACATCGGCGAGCAGGTCCGCGCCGCCGCTTTCGGCGAGGACCGTTCCGAGCATCTCGCCGAGCAGCTTGACGTCATTCCTGAGCTGTTCGGGGACTTCCTGGCGGGCACTGTCGCGTTCTGCGCTAACCGCTGTCATAGGGCCGACCCTACAGAGATCGAGCCTGGCGGCATGAGCGCGGGGGCCGTTTTTCGCGGTTTTGCTCAGGCGTTAACCGGTGTTCCGGAAACGGGCTTAATTCACAATTACTCACTTTTCCCTTGCTCCCTTTACACACCGCGATCCCCAGGGGCGTTCTCTCGACACTCGGACCCCAGGAGGCCCCACCTACTGACGAGTAACCCGGGCCGAGTGCAGGCGAACCCGACCCCCGGAGCTAACCTGGGCTGTTATGGCCACCGAAGCCCCTGAACCGCTGTCCGCGGCTGAGATCGACATCCACACGACCGCGGGCAAGCTCGCCGACCTGCGACGGCGCAGGTACGAAGCCGTGCACGCCGGCTCCGAGCGCGCTGTCGAGAAGCAGCACGCCAAAGGCAAGATGACCGCACGCGAGCGGATCGACGCGCTGGTCGATCCGGGCTCCTTCGTCGAGTTCGACGCACTGGCCCGGCACCGCTCGACCAACTTCGGCCTCGACGCCAACCGCCCCTACGGGGACGGTGTGGTGACCGGCCACGGAACCGTCGACGGCCGCCCCGTCGCGGTCTTCAGCCAGGACGTCACCGTCTTCGGCGGATCGCTGGGCGAGGTCTACGGCGAGAAGATCTGCAAGGTCCTCGACCACGCCCTCACCAACGGGTGCCCCGTCGTGGGCATCAACGAGGGCGGCGGAGCGCGTATCCAGGAGGGCGTGGTCGCGCTCGGCCTGTACGCGGAGATCTTCAAGCGCAACACCCACGCCTCCGGGGTCGTCCCGCAGATCTCCCTGATCATGGGCGCCACGGCGGGCGGGCACGTCTACTCCCCCGCCCTCACCGACTTCGTGGTGATGGTCGACGAGACCTCCCAGATGTTCATCACCGGCCCCGACGTCATCAAGACCGTCACCGGCGAGGACGTCTCCATGGAGGAGCTCGGCGGCGCCACCACGCACTCCAGCAAGTCGGGGGTGGCCCACTACCGGGGCTCCGACGAGCAGGACGCCATCGACTACGTGAAGTCGCTGCTGTCGCACCTGCCCGACAACAACCTGGAGGAGACCCCGAGGCTGTCTCCCGAGGACGACCCCGGTGACGAGACCACCGACACCGACCTGGCGCTGGACACCTTCGTCCCGGACTCGGCCAACCAGCCGTACGACATCAAGCAGGTCATCGAGTCGGTCCTGGACGACGGCGACTTCCTCGAGGTGCACGCCCAGTTCGCCACGAACATCGTGGTGGGCTTCGGACGGGTCGACGGCCGTTCCGTGGGCATCGTCGCCAACCAGCCCATGAGCTTCGCGGGCTGCCTGGACATCGACGCCTCCGAGAAGGCCGCCCGGTTCGTGCGCACCTGCGACGCGTTCAACGTCCCGGTCCTCACCTTCGTGGACGTGCCCGGTTTCCTGCCCGGCACCGACCAGGAGTGGGACGGCATCATCCGCCGGGGCGCCAAGCTGCTGTACGCCTACGCCGAGGCCACCGTTCCGCTGATCACCGTCATCACCCGCAAGGCCTTCGGCGGCGCCTACGACGTGATGGGGTCCAAGCACCTGGGCGCCGACGTCAACCTGGCCTGGCCCACCGCGCAGATCGCGGTCATGGGCGCGCAGGGGGCGGTCAACATCCTGCACCGGCGCACCCTCGCCGCCGCCGACGACGTCGAGTCCGAGCGGGCCCGTCTGGTGGGCGAGTACGAGGACACCCTGCTCAACCCGTACTCGGCGGCCGAGCGCGGCTACGTGGACGGGGTCATCCTGCCCTCCGAGACCCGCGTCCAGGTCGCCAAGGCGCTGAGGGCGCTGCGCAACAAGCGCAAACAGCTGCCGCCCAAGAAGCACGGGAACATCCCGCTGTGAGCGCGCCGGAGAAGGCGTCCCCGCACCTGGTCGTGGTCCGGGGTGAGCCCACCGAGGAGGAGATCGCCGTCCTCACCGCCGTGCTCACCGCCCGCGCCGCGGCGGCCCGTGCGGGCTCCGAGACTCCCGAGTCCGAGCGGCCCGCCTCGGGCTGGCGGGACCACGCGCACCACCTGCGCGTCCCGCCGCGCCCCGGCCCCGGCGCCTGGCGCCTGAGCACCAGGTGACCCCTGACGTGCTCCCCCGATACCCAGACCCTTCGTCGAGCGGTCGGCGTGTGACCCGCTCCGTGCTCCAGCTGGAGGATTTCCACCGTGCGTAAAGTTCTGATCGCCAACCGAGGCGAGATCGCCGTGCGCATCGCCCGCGCCTGCCGCGACGCCGGGATCGCCAGCGTCGCGGTCTACGCCGAACCCGACCTGGACGCCCTGCACGTCAAGGTCGCCGACGAGGCGCACAGTCTGGGCGGGTCCACCCCGGCCGACTCCTACCTGGACATCGGCAAGCTCCTGGCGATCGCCGCCTCCTCCGGCGCGGACGCCGTCCACCCCGGCTACGGGTTCCTGGCCGAGAACGCCGACTTCGCCCAGGCCGTCATCGACGCCGGGCTGACCTGGATCGGCCCGCCCCCGTCCGCGATCACCGCCCTGGGCGACAAGGTCCAGGCCCGACACATCGCGCAGAAGGTCGGCGCCCCCCTGGTCGCGGGCACCCCCGACCCGGTGGAGTCCGCCGACGAGGTCGTGGTCTTCGCACGCGAACACGGCCTGCCGATCGCGATCAAGGCCGCCTTCGGTGGCGGCGGCCGCGGTCTGAAGGTCGCCCACACCCTGGACGAGGTCGCCGACGCCTACGAGTCGGCGGTGCGCGAGGCGGTGACCGCGTTCGGTCGCGGCGAGTGCTTCGTGGAGCGCTACCTGGACAAGCCGCGCCACGTGGAGACCCAGTGCCTGGCCGACACCCACGGCAACGTCGTGGTGGTCTCCACCCGTGACTGCTCCTTGCAGCGCCGCCACCAGAAGCTGGTCGAGGAGGCACCCGCGCCGTTCCTGTCCCCCGACCAGATGGAGCGCCTCTACGGCGCTTCCAAGGCCATCCTCAAGGAGGCGGGCTACGTGGGCGCGGGCACCTGCGAGTTCCTCGTCGGGGTCGACGGCACCATCTCGTTCCTGGAGGTCAACACCCGCCTGCAGGTCGAGCACCCGGTCACCGAGGAGGTCACCGGCATCGACCTGGTCCGCGAGATGTTCCGCGTCGCGGACGGCGAGGAGCTGGGCTACGGCGACCCGCAGGTGCGCGGCCACTCCTTCGAGTTCCGGATCAACGCCGAGGACCCGGGCCGGGGCTTCATGCCCGCCCCCGGCACCATCACCGCCCTGAACCTGCCCGGCGGCCCGGGCGTGCGCGTGGACACCGGTTGCGAGGCCGGGTTCACCGTCCCGCAGGCCTTCGACTCGATGGTCGCCAAGCTGATCGTCACCGGGCGCACCCGCACCGAGGCGCTCCAGCGCTCCAAGCGTGCCCTGGCCGAGTTCACCGTGGGTGGGATGCCCACGGTGATCCCCTTCCACCAGGCCGTCGTCGAGGACCCGGCGTTCGCCCCGGCCGACCCCGACCAGCCGTTCGGCGTGTACACGCGCTGGATCGAGTCCGAGTTCGACAACCACATCGCGCCCTGGGCGGGTGAGCCCGGCACGGCCGAGCCGGTCGAGCGGGAGACCGTGACGGTGGAGGTCGGCGGCAGGCGCATCGACGTCGTCCTGCCCGCGTCGCTGGGCGTGGCGACGGCTCCGGCGGCCGAGAACGGCGGCGGGCGCCGGAAGCGCGCGGCCCGCAGGGGCGGCGCCGCTGCGGCGGCCGGCGGGGACTCCCTGGTCTCCCCGATGCAGGGCACCGTGGTCAAGCTGGTGGCCCAGGAGGGCCAGCAGGTGGCCGAGGGCGAGACCGTGGTGGTCATCGAGGCCATGAAGATGGAGCAGCCGCTCACCGCCCACAGGACCGGGACCGTGACCGGCCTCAAGGTCGCCCCCGGGGAGACCGTCGGCAACGGCGCGGTGGTCTGCGAGATCAAGGACGCGTAGGCGTTCCCA
Organism: Nocardiopsis sp. B62; assembly: GCF_018070675.1. Taxonomy (NCBI): domain Bacteria; kingdom Bacillati; phylum Actinomycetota; class Actinomycetes; order Streptosporangiales; family Nocardiopsidaceae; genus Nocardiopsis; species Nocardiopsis sp. B62. The sequence continues at coordinate 10,856 of NZ_JAGPXK010000041.1, forward strand.
CCCCCGGGCCGCGGGAGGGGAGGCACCGTGATGGTGCCTCCCCTCCGCCGTTCCCGGGGTGATCCTCGTCGCGTCCGGAAACGGGAAGATCCAGCACAGTAAGGGCTCCTGTCCACACCTTCGGGAAGAACGTCCGACTGTGTATGGAAAAGGTAAGTGATACGGGTTATTGTTCTCGACTGTGACGAACATCTGGGGACTGACGCGAAGGTGGCACATCGACCTGTGCCGCTTCAGCAGCCACGCGTGTAGCTAGGTCCACGCGCGCCCGCGCCTTCAGCCGGGCAGCGCGCCGCTCACCCTTCCCAGGTCACCATTTCCCGGTGATGCCCGACCCATCCCCTGCGCCGAGCTCCCGCGGCCCGCCGCGCCGACCCGTGACGTCGAACGCGAGCGCCCGGCCACCCATTACTGGAGTCATCCTTCCGTGTCCGAGCAGACCACAGTTCCCAGACGTAAGCCGCGTTTCCCGTTCGCCGCACAGGTCCTCGCCGGTGTGGTGCTGGGCATCGTCCTCGGTGTCGTCGCCCTCCAGATCGGTCCCGTCGGCGACGGTGAGCCCAACTGGCTGGCCGTCACCCTCCAGACCGTCGGTTCGACCTTCGTCGCGCTGCTGCGCACGATCGTCCCGCCGCTGATCGTCCTCGCCGTCATCTCCTCCATCGCCAACCTGCGCAACGTCGCCAACGCCGCGCGCCTGGCCTGGAAGACCCTGCTCTGGTTCGCCATCACGGCGCTGGTCTCCGTGGCCATCGCGATCGTGATCGGCCTGACCCTGCGCCCCGGCCTGAACAGCGCCGTGGACGCGGGCACCGCCGCGGAGCCCTCCACCACCGGCTCCTGGCTGGCCTTCATCGAGAGCATCGTCCCGGCCAACTTCCTGGGCCTGGCCGCGAGCACCTCCGCCGCCGACGACGGATCGCTGAGCACGTCGCTGTCGTTCAACGTGCTCCAGCTGATCGTGATCGCCGTGGTCCTGGGCATCGCCGCGGTGAAGGTCGGCAAGCCCGCCGAGCCCTTCATCGCGTTCACCTCCTCCACGCTGGAGGTCGTGCTCAAGGCCCTGTGGTGGGTCATCCGCCTCGCCCCGATCGGCACCGTGGGTCTGCTGGGCAACGCCGTCTACAGCTACGGCTGGACCACCATCGGCGCGCTCGGCCAGTTCACGATCGCGATCTACCTCGGTCTGGCCCTGGTGCTGTTCGTCGTCTACCCGGTGGTCGCCCGCCTGAACGGACTCTCCCCGGTCAAGTACTTCACCGGTGTGTGGCCCGCCGTCCAGCTCGGCTTCGTGTCGCGCTCCTCGCTGGGCACCCTGCCCGTCACCCAGCGCGTCGCCGAGCAGAACTTCGGCGTGCCGCGCCACTACTCCGCCTTCGCGGTGCCGTTCGGCGCCACCACGAAGATGGACGGCTGCGCCGCGATCTACCCGGCGATCTCGGCGATCTTCGTCGCCCAGTTCTTCGGTCTGAGCCTCGGCCTGACCGACTACCTGCTGATCGTGTTCGTCTCGGTGATCGGTTCCGCCGCCACCGCGGGCACCACCGGCGCCACCGTCATGCTGACCCTGACCCTGTCCACGCTGGGTCTGCCCCTGGAGGGCGTGGGTCTGCTGCTGGCCGTCGACCCGATCCTGGACATGGGCCGCACCGCCACCAACGTGGCCGGTCAGGCGCTGATCCCCGCGATCGTCGCCAAGCGCGAGGGCATCCTCGACGTGGTCCGCTACAACGCCCCGCGCGGCATCACCGGCTTCGTCCCGGAGGACCAGCCCGGCACCGCCACCGGTGACGCGATCGCCGCCGAGCGCGCGGAGGCCGAACGCGCCGCCGCCGAGGGCCAGCAGGACGGTGCCTCGGAGCAGGACTCCGGTCTCGCGGAGTCCGCCGCCCGGAGCTAGTCGCTCCCCGCACCACGACCAGGCCCGCCGAGTTCCGCTCGGCGGGCCTCGTCGTTCCTCCGGATCGCCACCTCGGACGGCAGGAAACCGGACACGGAGGCTGACCTCGGGAACTGTGGGGGCCTCCTGTTCGTCCTGTGGTTGAGGGAGGCGAGAGGATCGACATGTTGCGCCGCTTGGTAACACCCACAGTGCTGACCGCCGGGCTCGCGGCGGCGATGGTGACGGCGGGAGCGGCTTCGGCCGCCGCCGACACCGGGACCGAACCCCCGCAGACGCAGGACATCGTCGCGGAGCTGGAGAACGACGGGGTCTTCGTCGACCCGTCGATCGAGGGCTTCCCGAGCGGTGACGAGGCCGCCCTGGAGGCGGCCGTCGCGAACGCGGACAGCCCCGTCTACTACGTGCTCCTGCCGAGGGAGGTCGCCACCTCCGAGGCCGGGGTGAACGCCGTGCTGGAGCCGGTCATGGCCGAGGTCGGCGACGGCGCCTACGGCGTCCTGGGCGGGAGCGACTACCTCTACGTCACCTCCCCCAACCTGGAGGACACCGACGCCATCAGGGAGGTCGCACTCTCGGAGGGCGGCAACAACCCGACGGACGCCCTCGTGGCGGTGCCCGAGGCCGTCCAGACCACCGAGACCGCCAACGAGGCCCCGACCGGGGGCGGCGGCTCGGGACTGGTGCTGCTCACCATCCTGGTGCTGGTCGCCGCCGCGGGCGGCTGGTACGTGTACAACGCCCGCAAGAAGCGCGAGGCCGAGAAGGCCAAGCAGCTCCAGGAGATCAAGCAGATGGCCACCGAGGACGTCGTCCGCCTCGGTGAGGACGTCGCCCGCCTGGAGATCGACCTGTCCCAGGTGGACGAGGCCACCCGCAGCGACTACTCGCGGGCCATGGACTCCTACGACCAGGCCAAGGCCCAACTGGACACCATCCAGGAGCCCGAGCAGGTCAAGCAGGTGACCAGTGCCCTGGAGGACGGCCGCTACTACATGTCCGCCACCCGGGCCCGGATGAACGGCGAGCCGGTGCCCGCGCGGCGCGGCCCCTGCTTCTTCAACCCGCAGCACGGACCGTCCAGCGAGGACGTCACCTGGGCCCCGCCCGGCGGCTCCCCCCGGTCGGTCACCGCGTGCGCGGTCTGCGCCCAGGCGGTGCGCACCGGCGGCCAGCCGGACGTGCGCATGGTCGAGGTGGACGGTGAGCGCCGTCCGTACTACGACGCCGGTCCCGCGTACTCGCCCTACGCCGGCGGCTACTTCGGCATGAACATGATGATGGGCATGTTCACCGGCATGATGATGGGCTCCATGATGGGGTCGATGATGGGCGGCGGCATGATGGACGCCGGAGGGGACATGGGCGACGGCGGCGGAGGCGACTTCGACGGCGGTGGCGACTTCGGGGACTTCGGCGGCTTCGACTTCTAGCCGCAGGACGCCACACGCGAGAACGGGCCCCGGGAGAGGTGAACTCTCCCGGGGCCCTTCGCGTCTCCTACTCCCGACGCACCGCGGGGGCGGCGCAGTCCTGGTGGACACCCTCCACCCAGCGCTGGACGGCCTCGGCGGTCTCCACCGGTGTCTCCTCCGTGGTGTCGAGCAGGGTGACGGGCGGCCGCAGCTCCTCGGCCTCGGCCGTCAGCCAGTCCTGGTGGTCCAGTGTCTCGGTGATCCTGGCCTCGTCCCAGCCGCGCCAGGACGGACGCCCCCGCAGCCTCTCGGCGAGCGGACCCGGTTCGCAGGTGAGCGCGAGGTAGTGGACGCCCGAGAAGAGCGCGCGCTCGGGCAGATGCTCCAGCTCGGGCGGGACCACGGTTCCGCAGAGCACGACGGGCCGCCCGCTCTGCTGGACCATGGCGGCGGTGCGCAGCCAGGTGGAGCGGAACAGGCGGTGGTCGTCGGCCGGGTCGCGCAGGCCGCCCACCCAGAGGAGGTCCTGTTCGAGGACGACGAACCCCTCCAGGCGTGCCAGGAGTTCCCTGGCCACGGTGGACTTGCCCGTGCCGCTGGGCCCCGTGACGCACAGGAGCGGCAGCCGAAGGAAGGGACGGGTCAGACCGCAGGAGGAGCAGCGGAGCAGGTGCTCCCCCGCTCCCGTGTCGGGTTCCCCGTCCCAGTCCCCGCAGTGAGTACAGATCAGCGGGTGCACGGCCGTTACCTCTGCGGCTAGTCGAAGAGCTGTTCCAGGAACCCCTTGCGGCGACGCCGGTAGGGGCGGGGGGAGTCGTTGTAGCCGCCTCGGTAGGCGGGCGGCGAGTCGGCGTAGCCGCCACCGTAGCCGCGCGGGGAGTCGGGGTAGGCGCGCCGCTGGCCCGGGTGTTGTCCCGGGTGCTGGCCCGGATAGGGCTGGGGCGAGTGGGGGTCGGGCGGGACGGCGCCGTAGTGGCGCTGTTCGGCGGATACCACGCGCTCCAGCTCGCCGCGGTCCAGGAAGATCCCCTGGCAGCCGTCACACCGGTCGATGTGGACGCCCTGACGGTCGTAGGTACGCATCTGGCTTTGGCACTTCGGACAGATCACCCCGGAAAGGTACGCCCGGGGTTGTCAAGGACGGGTAAGGAAGCCGGACCCGCCGTGTGTCCTGCACGTGCTCCACACGGCGGGCGGGCCCTGGCGTACTCCCCGGGCGCTTCGGGGCGCCTACTCCGGGGAGGCGAGCATGAGCGAACGCGCGGCCTCGGTGACGCTGCCGGACAGCGACGGGTACACCGAGAAGGTGTGCGCGAGGTCGTCGACGGTCAGGCGCTGCTGCACCGCGATGGACACGCCCAGGATGAGCTCGCTGGCGCGCGGGCCGACGATGACGCCGCCGAGGACGATCCCGGTGTGCTGACGGCAGATCAGCTTGACGAAGCCGTCCTTGACCTGGTTCATCTTGGCGCGCGGGTTGGTGTTCAGCGGCAGGGTGACGGTGCGGCCGTCGATCCGGCCGCTGCGCACGTCGTCCTCGCTGGCGCCGACCGCCGCAAGCTCGGGGTGGGTGAACACGGTGGAGGCGACGGTGGACAGCTGGAGCGGGGAGACCGCCTCGCCGAGCGCGTGCCACATGGCGATGCGGCCCTGCATGGCGGCCACCGACGCCAGCATGTTCACGCCGGTGCAGTCACCGGCGGCGTACACGCCCGGGACGGTGGTGCGGGAGACCCGGTCGACTTCGACGAACCCGCCCCGGCCGAGGCGCACCCCGGCCTCCTCCAGGCCCAGGCCCTCGGTGTTGGGGATCATGCCGACGGTCATCAGGCAGTGGCTGCCGTCCACCGTCCGGCCGTCGGAGAGGGTCACCCGGACCCCGTCCTCGGTGCGCACGACCGACTCGGCGCGGGTCTGGCTGAGGACCGTCATGCCGCGTCGCATGAAGACCTCCTCCAGCACCTCGGCGGCGTCGGAGTCCTGCGTGGGCATGACCAGCTCGCGTGAGGAGACGAGGGTGACGTCGGAGCCCAGGGCCTGGTAGGCGCTGGCGAACTCGGCGCCGGTGACACCGGAGCCGACCACGATCAGCTTCTCCGGCAGCTTCTCCAGGTCGTAGATGTGGCGCCAGGTCAGGATGCGCTCGCCGTCCGGTTTGGCGGTGGGCAGCTCGCGGGGGTGGGCGCCGGTGGCGATGAGGACGACGTCCGCGCGGATGCGGCGGTCGCCGACGGCCACGATGTGCGGGTCGACCAGCCGGGCCTCCCCGATGACCACCTCCACGCCCTCCTTGACCAGGCGGGCGCGGGTGTCGTCGGACTGGGCCTGGGCCAGGCGCTTGATCCGCGAGTTGACCTGGTCGATGTCGACCTCGACGGGCTCCTTGTGCTCCTCGGCCGCCGGGATGTGGATGCCCAGGCTGCCCGACTCGCGCACGTACGTGGTGCGGGTGGACGTGGCGATCAGGCTCTTGGAGGGGACGCAGTCGGTGAGGACACAGGAACCGCCGATGCCGTCGCGCTCCACCACGGTCACGTCCGCGCCCAACTGCGCGGCGACCAACGCCGGCTCATAGCCCCCGGGCCCGCCACCGATGATCACGACCTTCGTCACGCTGCTTCACTCCCTCTGCGGGTGGTGCGGCCTACCCGTTCCCGGTCCGGGGCGATGTTCGGGCATGGCAGGGCACCACCTGGTTGTCTCGCTTACCTCCATTGTCGGCCATGCCGGGTGTCGATGACCGCAGCCACCCCCGGTCAGAGCGCGACCATGGGTGGGGAGTGGCCCGTCGGACCCCCTCCCGAGCTCGGAGAATGCGACGAAGGACACGTGGGCCGGGGCGCCGGGTTCACCCCGGGTGACATGTACATTCCGCCCTTCGGACACCCTGCGTTGCGCTCCGGGTCCAACTGACTACAGAGCGGTAGTATCCGACTTGTGAGCGAATCAGAGCAGCCGCCCCGAACCACGGGCGAGGCGAAGCAACTGGCGGACTCCGCGGCGAAGGAGCTGTTGGCCCGGGCCGGTGCCGACAGTTTCGACGCCCTGGTGGTGCTCGGCTCCGGCTGGGCGGGCGTGGTGGACACGCTAGGCACGGCCGACATCGAGATCGACGCGACCGAACTGCCCGGATTCGTGCGGCCCACCGCGGAGGGGCACAGCGACAAGGTCCGCAGCATGTGGGTGGGCGAGAAACGCGTGCTCGTCTTCATGGGGCGGGTCCACCTCTACGAGGGTCTCGGCCCGATGGTGGCCACACACGCCGTACGGACGGGGATCGCCGCGGGCGCGCGGGTCGCGGTACTGACCGGTTCCGCCGGTTCCCTGCGCACCGACTTCCAGCCCGGACAGCCGGTGGTCGTGCGGGACCACATCAACCTCACCGCGAGTTCTCCGTTGGCCGGGCCCGACTTCGTCGACCTGAGCCACGCCTACAGCGAGCGACTGAGGGGGATCATCCACGACGTGGACGTCACCCTCGCGGAGGGCGTGTACGTGGCGACGACGGGCCCGCAGCTCCAGACCCCGACCGAACTGAAGGTGCTGCGACAGGCGGGCGCCGACGTGGTGGGGCGCTCGATCGCCCTGGAGACCATCGCCGCCGTCGAGATGGGCGCCGAGGTCCTGGGCCTGTCGATCGTCAGCAACGACGCGTTGGGGGCGGTACTGGAGCCGTTCGAGCAGGAGCGTGCCCTGGAGGTCGTCACCCAGCGGGCGCGTCGGCTGGGCGAACTGCTCAACCGGGTGGTCACGGCGGCCTGACCAGCGCGTCGGTTCCGTCAGGAGGCGCCGCGGAAACAGCACGAAGCCCGGCCGAGGCCGGGCTTCGTCGTGCTTGGTGTCGCGACCCTGGGGGCCGCGTTCGGAAGTGGCTGGGGCACCTTCGACCGGACCCGGCCGGTACCGGCGTGGCGAGCGTACATCCCGAGGCCGTGGGATGGACGGTACCGACCGTGGGACCGGTCGAAGGTGGTGCTTTCCCCGGTGCCGCTCCACGCCCGGGATCCCCGCAGACCCCGTTGGACTGGCGCTGGCAGCACCTTCTCTTCCCGATATTCAGTTGAACCGCGCGCGTTGCCATGGGGGAAGGTCCGGGTGGATGGCCATCCGCGCGAAGCCCGCCCACCCGGAACGTTCTCCCTTAGGCATGCCTAACCTAACCAGAACTCCGGGGGGTGCGTCAACCCCGCGTTGGGAGTGCCCGTCCGGGGCCCGAGCCGCGCCCCGACCCGTACGTCCACCGCCCTGGCGAACGACGGACCCGGCCCCTCGCACCATGCGAGGGACCGGGTCGGATCCGGGGGAACAGCTGGTCAGGCGATCAGCAGCACGGCCGCCAGGAGCACCAGCGGTACGGCGAGGACGACGATGACCTCGACCGGGACCATCGTCTGCGGGCGGTCCTCGGCGCCCAGAGCGGCCGGGCCCGCCTCGTCGATCTCCTTGATGGGGCCGCGCAGCGGACGCGCCCGGTGCCTCTCCGCGTCACGGCGCAGCTCGCGGGCGACCAGGTCCACCGGACGCATCGTGGTCGGGTCCCTGTCGTCGTCGTGGTCCAGGTAGCCGGACTCACGGCGCATGTTCTCCCGCACCTTGGCCCGCTTGGTCTCACGCAGGGGCCAGGACCGGTAGACCCGCTCCGGGGTGTGCACCCGCAGGACGTCCACCACGTCCACCCACACCACTGCCGCCCACGGCACGAAGGTCTCGCGCAGCGGGTTGATCATCCGGATGCCGCGCTCGGTGGAGACCACACGGGGACGCAGCCACGCCGCGTAGACGACGGCCACGCTGAGCACCAGGACGGCCCCGGCGATCCAGGCCGTGCGGTCCTGACCGCGCACCACCAGGTCCAACAGCAGCAGGACCGCGACCACCACCCACACGATCGCCATCACCCGGGATGAGGTCGAGTAGTGCGTGGTGACCCCCTCGGAGGATCCGGCCATCAGTGCGTCGCCCACTTCAGCTGGGCGAAGCCCGGCTTGATGGTGCCGTTGATCAGCGCCAGCCGCTCGTCGAACGGCAGGAAGGCCGACTTCATGGCGTTGACGGTGAACCACTGGAGGTCGTCCCAGTCGTACCCGAAGGCCTCGCTCAGCTTGGCGAACTCCTCCGACAGGGTGACCCCGCTCTGGAGGCGGTTGTCGGTGTTGACCGTGACCCTGAAGCGCAGGTCGCGCAGGAGGCCGATCGGGTGCCCGGCGATGGACTCGGCGGCACCGGTCTGGATGTTGGAGCTGGGGCACATCTCCAGCGGCACGCGCTTGTCGCGCACGTACTGGGCCAGACGCCCGAGCACCGGTACACCGTTCTCGTTGGTGGTGATGTCGTCGATGATGCGCACGCCGTGCCCGAGGCGGTCGCAGCCGCACCACTGGAGCGCCTCCCAGATGGAGGGCAGACCGAACGCCTCACCGGCGTGGATGGTGAAGTGGAAGTTCTCCCGGCGCAGGTACTCGAAGGCGTCCAGGTGACGGGTGGGCGGGTTGCCCGCCTCCGCGCCGGCGATGTCGAAACCGCTGACACCGGCGTCGCGGTACCGGACCGCCAGTTCGGCGATCTCCGACGAGCGCGCCGCGTGGCGCATGGCGGTCACCAGCTGGCCCGTGCGGATGCTCCGCCCCGCGTCGGCGGCGCGCTTCTCCCCCAGTTCGAGCCCCTCCTGGACGGCCTCCACGACCTCCTCCAGGGTGAGCCCGCCCTCCAGGTGCTGCTCGGGGGCGTAACGCTGCTCCGCGTAGACCACGCCGTCGGCGGCCAGGTCCTCCGCCGCCTCGGCGGCCACCCGCACGAGGGCCTCGCGGCTCTGCATGACCGCGGTGGTGTGGGCGAAGGTCTCCAGGTAGCGCTCCAGCGACCCGGAGTCCGACGCGTCGCGGAACCAACGCCCGAGCTCGGCCGGGTCGTAGGTCGGCAGGTCACGGTAGCCCGCCTCCTGCGCGAGCTCCACCACCGTGGACGGGCGCAGCCCGCCGTCGAGGTGGTCGTGCAGGAGCACCTTGGGCGCCCGGCGGATCTGTTCGACTGTGAGTGGCTGGTTCATCCGTTCAGGATGCCACCAGGCGGCGCGGGCACCCGACACGGCGACACGAAGTTACCGACGATCCGGCAGAAGCCGCCCGGTGGCACCGGTGTGGCGGGTCGGGAACCGTCCGTGGCGGACGGCGGACCGGAGGACGGTCAGGCGAGGGCCTGGGTGTCCGCGCGCACGCCCTCGGGCGCGTCCTCCCACAGCGAGGTGAGCGCCGTGGTCACCATGAGGCGGGTGCCTGCCCCGATCGCCCGCTCGTCGGCGTCGAAGGTGCCCCGGTGCAGGTCCAGCATGTCGCCGCTCCAGTCCGGGGAGTGCGTGCCCAGGCGGGCCAGCGCGCCCGGAGCGTGCTCCAGGTACCAGGCGAAGTCCTCCCCGCCCAGGCTCTGCGGGGTCGGCGTGACCGCGTCGGCGCCCAGGGCCAGGGTGGTGGCCTCGCGCATGATCTCCACGCTGCGGGCCTCGTTGATGGTGGGCGGGACACCCCTGCGGTAGGTGACCTCGGCGTCGGCGCCGTAGGCCGAGGCGACCGACTCCACCAGTCCCTTGAGGATGTCGGGGGCGGCGTGCCAGGCCTCGTCCTCGAGGCAGCGAACGGTGCCCTCGGCGACGGCGTCGTCGGGGATCACGTTGGGCGCCGAACCCGCGCTGATCCGGCCCCAGACCAGGCTGAACCCGGCCCGAGGGTCGATCCGGCGGGACAGCGCGGCGGGTAGCTCCGTGACGATCTTGCCGAGCGCGTAGACGAGGTCGGAGGTCAGGTGCGGCCGGGCGGTGTGCCCGCCCGGGCCGGACAGGCGCACCATGATCTGGTCACAGGCAGCCGTGATGCCGCCGGTGCGCAGGCCCACCTTGCCGACCATCTGGCGGGGGTCGCAGTGCAGGGCGAAGACCCGGTCCACGCCCTCCATTCCACCGGCCCTGACGACCTCGACCGCCCCGCCGGGGAGCTCCTCGGCGGGTTGGAAGAGGAGCCGGACGCGGCCGGGCAGCGCGCCCGCCCGGTCCTGCTGGGCGAGGAAGATCCCCGTGGCCAACAGGACCGTGGTGTGCACGTCGTGTCCGCAGGCGTGGGCGACGCCGGGGACCGTGGAGCGGTAGGGGACGTCCTTCTCGTCGGTGAGGGGCAGCGCGTCGATGTCGGCGCGCAGGGCGACCATGGGGCCGGGGCCGTCGCCGATGTCGCAGATCAGACCGGTGCCCTGGGGCAGGGTCCGGGGGGCGAGTCCCGCCTGCCGCAGACGCCCGGCCAGGCGGCCCGTGGTGCGGTGTTCGGCGAAGGCCAGCTCCGGGTGCATGTGCAGGTCCTGGCGGAATCCCGTGAGCTCCCGCTCATGGCGCGCCAGAAAAGCCGTCAACTGCTCCGGCAGGTCACGTCCCTGCATGCGAGGGTCCCCATTTCGTTACTTCTATCGCGCGCCGACAAATGCCGCGCGGGCGGTGTCCCCCTCGAACTCGGCGGAGAGCAGGTCCACGACGTCTTCGAGCGAACCGCCTTCGGCGACCACCGCCCGCTGACGCTCGTAGGAGGCGCCCTTGTCCAGGATCTCGGAGATCAGGTCCAGGTCCTCCGCGCAGCCCAGGCGGGCGGCGACCGGCGCCAGTTCGCGGACCAGCTCGTAGAGGTCGTCACGGATCGGAACCGTGGTTCCGTGTCCGTCCGTGATGACACGAGCGTCGAGTCCGTAGCGGGTGGCCCGCCACTTGTTGTCCTTCACCACCCAGGACGGCGGGCTGGGCAAGCTGTACCCGCGGTCGAGCTGGTGATCGAACAGCTCCACCAGACACTGGGAGAGAGCGGCGGCCATTCCCACCTCGCGCAAGGTGGGAATCCCGTCGAACATCCGGATCTCGATGGTGCCGAAATCCGGGTGCGGACGGATGTCCCACCAGACTTCCTTGATAGAGGCGATGGTACCCGCATTGAGAAGGGTTTCGAGGTAATCCTCGAAAGCGGGCCACCCGGGCAGGTTCGGCGGAGGCCCCGAGGTGGGGAGCGCGCCGAAGACAATCGAGCGCGCGGAGGCCAACCCCGTGTCATGACCACCCCAAAACGGGCTAGAAGCACTCAAAGCCAGAAAATGTGGGAGATACTTCGCAAGTGCGTTCACAATGGGAATGGCCTTCTCCTGGCCGCGCACCCCCACGTGGACGTGGACGCCGCAGGTCAGGATCCTGCGCGCCAGCCACTGCATCTGGTCGACCAGTTCCCCGTACCGCTTGCCGGGACTCAGCTGCTGGTCCCGCCAGTGGTCGATCGGGTGGGTTCCGGAACACGTCAGCGTGGCACCACGGGGTTCCAGCACCTCCCGCATGCGAGCCACGTTGCGGCCGAGGTCGCGCTTGGCCTCCTCGACCGTCTCGCAGATTCCCGTGACGACCTCCACCTGTGACTGCATCAGTTCGTGCCGCAACGGGGGGACCGCGGCCTCGCTACTGAGGTCCGGGAGTTCGGCGAGGAGCTGCCCCGCCTCCTGCCGCAGGTGGCGACTGTTCCGGTCGACGAGTTGGAGTTCCCACTCGACCCCGAGTGTCGCGCGCTCGGACGATTTGAATGCGATTCCCATCTGACCTCCTGGTGTGGGACAGCCCTTGTGACCGACGCACCGCTGGTCCCGGAGAACCGGTCATCCGGGACAGAGGAGGACTACCCGTCTCACACCGCGCGCATACGGAATCAACCCACAGTAAAAAACGACTTCTTTCCGATCGTTTTCCGTTTCCGTGGGGAAGCGCCCCGTATCCTCAGCGCCACCGCCGCGACACCCGCCGTGAACGCCGCCACGACCAGCGACAACCCCAGGGCGAGCAGCCGCTGGGCGAGTCGGCGCTCGGCCAGGGCCTCCGGGCTCGGCCGCAGGACCGGGCGCGGACGCGTCCAGTCCATGCCGTTCTCCTCCGGCAGCGGGAAGGACCCGGTGTAGGGCGGCTGCATCGGCAGCCAGGTGGCCGTCCACGCCGCGCTGAACATGATCACGCGCATCACCAGGTTGATCCACACCAGCAGACCGACCAGGACGGCGAAGGACGCGTACACGGGGTTGCCGAGCGTCCCGGCCAACAGCTGCGTCGCGACGTTCTTGAGGATCTCGAACGCCACCGCGCCCAACAGGGCTCCGCGCCACATCTCGGCAGTGGGCCGTCCCGTCCCCGACAACAGGGCGAAGGCCAGCACGAACAGGCACATGTTCACGGCGATCGCGATGACCAGCGCCAGGGCCCGCAGGGACAGGTTGGCCACCAGCGACTCGTCCAGCCCCACCAGGGACAGCATCCACACCGTGGCGGTCTGCATGAAACTGGTGAAGGCGACCGTGAAGAGCAGCGCCGTGCCCAACGCGATCATCACCAGCAGGTCGACCAGCTTGCGCACCAGGAAGTTGGGGCCCTGCCGGAGGCTGTTCAACCAGATGGTGTGCAGGGCCTCCCGCAGCGCCGACACCGAGTTCAGCCCCGCGTACAGCAGGCCCAGCAGACCGATCACACTCGCGCCCACCCGGGCCTCGGCGATCTGCTCCATGGGCAGCTGGTCGGACAGTCCGGGCAGCACCTCGTCCAGCGCCCGCTCGAGGTAGGAGGTGAGCTCCACCTGCTGGGAGGCGAGGAAACCCACCACGGCGAAGGCCAGTGCCAGCAACGGGAAGAAGGACAGGAAGGCGAAGTAGGTGACCGCCCCGGCCAACTGGGTGCCGTTGCGGTCCGAGTAGCGCCCGTAGGCACGCACCAGGTGGTCGACCGACGGGTACCGGCGTCTCAGCGTCCAGTAGCCGTCCATCGCCGCGTTCTGGTAACGCTGGGCCGTGTCCTTGGCACGGTCCGCCGCTGGTGACATGGGTTCCCTTCTGTTTTGGGTTTCCGCTTCGCTTCAACCCGTGTTCGGCGCCTTTGCAGAGGAACCTTCGGCGCCTACGGTGCGATGGCTCGTTCCTCGCAATCCCACCTCCACCACCTCCAGAACCCTCTCCGGCGCCGAACCAAGCACCCCCCTTGCGGCTGGGGCGTACGGGCGGGGCTCACGCCCGTGGTTGGGGTGGTCGGTCAGGCCTGCGCTGTGGCTGAGGTGGGCAATCGGGCATCTCCCCACGACTGAGACACCCCATTGGCTCTCCCCCGTAGCTGAGGCGGTCGATCAGGCCTCCTCCCAGGGCTGAGGTGTCCGTCTGCTCCGTGTCCGAGGTGAGCGCCGGGACTCTTCGGGTCCGTAACCCTAGCCCTGCGGACCTCTCGGGAGGAAAGCCCCACGCCAGTCCGGTGCCCAGGTGGGGGCAGACTTGGGACCGGAGTTCACCTAGGGAGCGGGGGCCGGACGTGGGAGTCACCGGGGCGCGGGTACGCGCGGTGTTGGGAGCGCGGACTCCGGGACCGGTCGGGAGGTGGCCCGAGGGGCCGGGCGGCGACGGCCTGCGAGCGGAGTACGCGCGGCGCTTCGGGACGGAGCCCGAGGGCCTGTGGCACGCGCCGGGGCGGCTCGCCCTGATGGGTGAGCACACGGCGGCCAGCGGCGGTGCCGCCCTCTTCGTGGCCTTGCCCTGGGGGGTGACGGTCGCGGTCGGTACCGACCCGGAGGGCTCCACACACATCGCGGCCCCCAGCGGCCCGCTGAGCGACCGGCACCCCTCCACCCGGGCGGTGGCGCGCTCCGTGGCCGACGCGCGCGAGAGCGGGCGTCTGGGCGCTGACAGGGGCATACGGGTGCTGATCGGCTCAGACCTGCCCGAACACGCCTCCTTGGGACACTCGGCGGCGGTCGGCGCGGCTGTGTCCCTGGCACTGGCCGACCTCACGGGGGCCGATCGGCCCACCGGCGCCACCGTGGACGAGGGCGTGGTCCTGGCCGCGCGCGCGGGGCACGCGGTGCGCGTGAACCTGGCCAGTGCCAGGACCACGGTGCTCCCGTTCGACCTGGCCGGGGCCGGGATGCGCCTGGTGGTGCTGGAGACCGGGCAGCTGCCGAGGCGGGACCCCCGCCCGGTGCGCGCCGCCGAACTGGCCCGTGCCCAGGACGTCCTCGGCCCGCTGCGGGCCGTCCAGGACCTGCCCGGGACTCTGCGGCGGCTTCAGAACCCCGTGCTCCGCCACCGGGTGGAGTACGCCGTCACCGAAGTGCACCGGCTCAACGCCGCGGTCGGTCTGTTGCGCGCGGGCCGCGCGGCGGAGACGGGGCCGATCCTGTCCGCCTCGCACCTGTCCCTGCGCCGGTTCGACCTACCCCTGCCCGCCGTGGAACTGGCGGTCGAGACGGCCGCGCGGGCCGGTGCCCGGGGCGCCCGGTTGTCCGGGTGGGCGGGGACCGCGTTCGCGCTGGTCGCGGAGGAGCGGGTGGCCGGGCTGGAGTCGGAGGTCCGCAAGGCGTTCCTGGCGAGGGGTTGGCCCCCGCCGCGTGTCCGGGCGGCGCTGCCCTCGGAGGGTGCCCGTCGCGGGGCCTGACGGCCCCGGCCCCGTGGCGTTCCTGGCCGGGGCCCCGGGCAGCGGAGGAGATCGGATCGAACCCGACTACTCTGTCAGCGATCACAAGGGACGTACGACACACCCGAGCGGCACATGGCGCGGAGCAGATAGGCGAATCGATGGCTGACCGACGGCACGGGGAAGGGGCCGGCTCGACCGGTGGACACGACGACGCGGGCGTGTTCCGGCGCGGCGGCGACCCTGACAAGCCGGACGAGTTCGAGAGGCTGTACCGCCCCCGCGAGTCCGAACAGCGCGTGGTGGGCGACACCCGGCGGCTCCCCCCTGCCGACCGGGTTCCTCCGCACCGCCCCAGGAAGCGCCGGACGCACAGCGCCGGGCGCGAGTACGACGGGCGCGGGCACCAGCGCCGTGCGCGGGAGCGCCGCAAGAAGACCGCCCGGAACACGGTGATCCTGGTCCTGGTCCTGCTGCTGGTGGTCCCCGGGGCCTTCTACCTCTGGGCGGACTCCCGCTTGCAGCGGGTGGACGCCCTCCAGGACTACGAGGGCCGCCCGGACCGACAGCCCGGGACCACGTACCTGATCGTCGGCTCCGACAGCCGCGACGGTCTGGACGACGACCAGATCCGGGACCTGGCCACGGGGCGCGCGGAGGGCCGCCGCACGGACACGATCATGGTGCTCTACATGCCGCGCGACGGCGATCCGACGATCGTCAGCGTGCCGCGCGACTCCTACGTCCCCATGGCCGTCCCCGGCTACGCGGACAACAAGATCAACACCGCCTTCGCGGACTCCGTGTGCGGCACCGGCGAGGACGGCGAGGAGGTCTGCGGCGGCCCGGCCCCGCTGGTGCAGAGCTTCGAGCAGGCCTCCGGCGTGCGGATCGACCACTACGTGGAGATCGGCATGGGCGGCTTCGTGGACCTGGTCGACGCGGTCGGCGGCGTGGAGCTGTGCCCCGAGGAGCCGATGGCGGACCCGAAGGCGGGCCTGGACATCGAGGCGGGCTGCCAGGAGATGGACGGCGGCACCGCGCTGGGCTACGTGCGCACCCGCGCCACACCGCGCGCCGACCTGGACCGCATCCAGCGGCAGCGCGAGTTCTTCTCCGCGCTGATCCAGGAGGCCAGCGCCCCCTCCACGCTCTTCAACCCGTTCAAGTCGGTGCCGCTGGTACTGGCGGGCACCGACACGTTCATGGTCGACGAGGGTGACAAGCTGCGTCACCTGGCGAGCATGCTGCTGGCGATGCGCGGCGGCACCCAGACCACGGCGGTTCCGGTGGGCGACACCCCCACGCTGGACGGTGTGGGCTCGGTGGTGCTCTGGGACGAGGTGCGGTCCGAGCAGATGTTCGAGGCCATGCGCACCGGCGAGGCGATCCCGGAGGAGGCCATGGAGGACTGAGGTCCCCTGGAACGAGCGAAGGGCCCGTCACCGGAGTGACGGGCCCTTCTTCGTGACGTTCCGTACTGTGCGCGCCTACCCCCCAGCGGGCGCACGGCCGGCACGTCGGCTCGTGGTGGCCTGAGGGGCGAAAACCCCCTCTGGCCTGCCGGTTCTCACCGGCGTGTCTCCACAATAGGTCAAAGTTCGCGAAAGGGGCGAATCGCGCTCACGTGTCCTACGTCGCACCCGACGCCGGAGGACCCCCTCCTACCCCGTCATCCTCCCACCACCGACGTCCGCATGTGGGCCGAACACGGGAAACACACCCGGGAACTTCTGCGGCCCGCGCGCCCCGAACCCCCGCGAACAACGCGTTTCGTGCTTCTCGACCCGCTGCGGCGACCCCCGGAGACGACGAAGCCCGGGCGCCCCCTCACGGGGACGCCCGGGCGTGGTCAAGGTCTCACCGCGCCGGTCGGCTCAGGACCGTCGCGCCGAGTCAGGACCTAGGCGAGGCGCTTGCTCAGGTTCTCGTCCAGAGCGGCGAGGAACTGCTCGGTGGTCAGCCACTCCTGCTCGGAGCCGACCAGCAGGGCCAGGTCCTTCGTCATCTGGCCGCCCTCGACGGTCTTGATGACGACGTCCTCGAGGGTGTTCGCGAACTCGACCACCTTCGGGGTGTTGTCCAGCTTGCCCCGGTGCTCCAGACCGCGGGTCCACGCGAAGATGGACGCGATCGGGTTGGTCGAGGTGGGCTTGCCCTGCTGGTGCTGGCGGAAGTGACGGGTCACGGTGCCGTGGGCGGCCTCGGCCTCGACGGTGCGGCCGTCGGCGGTGCGCAGGACCGAGGTCATGAGGCCGAGCGAGCCGTAGCCCTGGGCGACGGTGTCGGACTGGACGTCACCGTCGTAGTTCTTGCAGGCCCAGACGTAGCCGCCGTCCCACTTGAGCGCGGCGGCGACCATGTCGTCGATGAGGCGGTGCTCGTAGGTCAGGCCCGCGGAGGCGAACTTGTCCTTGAACTCGGCCTCGAAGATCTCCTCGAACACGTCCTTGAACATGCCGTCGTAGGCCTTGAGGATGGTGTTCTTGGTGGACATGTAGACCGGGAAGTTCCGGTCCAGGCCGTAGTTCAGGCTGGCCCGCGCGAAGTCCTCGATGGACTTGCGGTAGTTGTACATGCCCATCGCGACGCCGCCACCCTCGGGGAAGTTCGCGACGTCGAACTCGACCGGCTGGCTGCCGTCGGCCGGGGTGTAGGTCATGGTGACCGAGCCGGGGCCGGGGACCTTGAAGTCGGTGGCCTTGTACTGGTCGCCGTGGGCGTGACGGCCGATGATGACCGGCTTGGTCCAGCCCGGCACCAGACGCGGCACGTTCTCACAGATGATGGGCTCGCGGAAGACGACGCCACCGAGGATGTTGCGGATGGTGCCGTTGGGCGACCGCCACATCTTCTTGAGGCCGAACTCCTCGACGCGGTCCTCGTCGGGGGTGATGGTGGCGCACTTGACGCCGACGCCGTGCTCCTTGATGGCGTTGGCGGCGTCGATGGTGATCTGGTCGTCGGTCCGGTCACGCTCCTCGATGCCGAGGTCGTAGTACTTCAGGTCGACGTCGAGGTACGGCAGGATCAGGCGGTCCTTGATGAAGGACCAGATGATCCGGGTCATCTCGTCGCCGTCGAGCTCGACTACGGGGTTTTCGACCTTGATCTTGGCCATGGCTGTGTGGCTGTCCCTTCAGTCCTCGCTACCGCCTCGTGCGGCGGAGAGCCGGGACCGGTTCGTGGCCGGTCCCGTGTCCCGCGCGCGCGGCAATCCCTGATCCCGCCCGGTGTCCGTGCTGCCCGGGAGGCGGCGCTTGTCAGTGTCGCGGTATCTCGACATCAAGCTTATTCGACGCCTAGGAGGAGAGTTGCGGCGCCACCCAGGCCAACACGATCAGAAGGACCGCGAGCGCCACCAGAGTGAGCAGATCGACCCATCTCCGGCGTACCGCGAGCAGTCCGATCCAGTCCTTGGGCAGCAGCAGCCGGAAGGTCGCCGCGAGCAGCAGCGCCGTCGCGATGATCGCCGGACCGCGCTTGAAGTAGGCGGCCGCCACCACGACGATCCCGGCCGCCAGCGCGGACAGGACCAGGGCGTAGGGCACCTGGGAGAGCCAGTACGGCACCTTGGGGCGGCCGCCGCCCGTCCCGCCCGACCCGCCGTCGGGGGTCCCCCCGTCCGGCCGGACCACCTCAGTCTGCTCAGCGTCGTCCACCGCGTCCCGACCCGTTCGCCTCGGAGTTGCTTGGCCGCCGTGCGGCCCGTACCCACGGCCCCTCCCCGGTCGGCTGGCACAGACCGGCCACACGTCGAGGAGGAGCTGTCCGAAACCGAACAGCGCTCCAGTGTGGCTCATGTTCCTGGCGGCTCCGGACGCCCCGTACGAACAGGGGCGCCGTCGTCCTGGAGGGACCGCGTTCATACTAGTGAACCCCACGGCCGAAGCCCCAGGGCCCACGGAAACGGACTGGCTTCCTGCGGGGGCCTCTGATGACCGTTTCCTGCTTCCGGTTCGGTCACAGAGGCGTATTTCCACGCCTTATCCGTCTAACTCCGAAGTAAGCGCGTAGAACCCGTACCAGCCGGGTAACCAAGGTGGAGATGAGTGCACCGGTGAGCGAGGACCACCCCCATGAAGCCCACTCGACGTGTAGACCGATCGGCCACCCCCCGACAGCCGCCCCTCCACCACCGTAGGCCGCACCCCCACCGACCGCGCCCCAGCAGCCCGGGAGGAGTCACCGTGGACGGTCCCTACCTTCGGTTGGAGGAGACCGGGGACATCCGCCCCCTCCCCCACGAGGTCACCACGATCGGCCGCGGTGAGGGCGCCGACATCCGACTGACCGACCCCAGCGTGTCCCAGCTCCACGCCGAACTGGTCCGGCGCGGCCCCTACGTCTACGTCGTCGACCTCGGCCTGTCCCGCAACGGGACACGGGTCAACGGACGCCCCATCGCCCGCCGCGTGCTGGAGGAGGGCGACGTGGTGAGCTTCGGCAGCGCCCGCTGCCGGATCGGCGGCCTGCCCAGCGAACAGCTCAGCCCCGACATCGAACTCCGCAGGGGTGCCGCCCCCGAGCTCACCCGCCGCGAGCTGGACGTGCTGACCGCCCTGTGCCAGCCCGCCCTGTCCGAGGAGGCCTTCGTGGCCCCCGCCACCGCCCGCGACATAGCGGAGGCCCTGGTGGTCACCGAGGCCGCCGTCAAGCAGCACCTGTTGCGGCTCTACCAGAAGTTCCGCATCCCCGAGGGGCAGAACCGGCGCACGCGGCTGGCCAACGAGGTGGTCGCCCTGGGTCTGGTCCGACCGATGCCCGTGGGGGGACGCACCCGCCGCGCGAGTTGAGCGGTGGGTTGGGGCTGGGCGGTGGGTTGGGGCTGGGCGGTGGGGGTGGGGTTGGGC
>NZ_JAGPXK010000042.1:0-25261 GCF_018070675.1 Nocardiopsis sp. B62
GCTAACTCGTGGTGGTGGTCGACGACCCCTTGGGGGACGCCCGGGCTACCGGGTAACCGGGGTTGTACTCCGGGGACACGGGGCCCTTATCAGGGGGGGTGGGCGGGGTGCCCCGCCGGGGGGGGGTGGGGGCACCGCGCTGGCGCTCAGCGCTCGTGGGAGCGCACCAGGAGCACCGCCACCACACACACCGCCATCCCGGCCAGCGCGCCCGCGCCCACCGGGTCGCCGAACATCAGCCACGTCCACACGAGCGTGGTGGGCGGGGTCAGGTAGAGCAGCGCGGACACCCGCGCCACGCTGGTTCGTGCCAGGTTGATCCAGTACAGCCCGTAGCCGCCCAGCGTGGACAGAACGACCACCCACGCCACCGCGGCCCAGAACCCCGCCGTCATGGGCGGGGCCAGGGTGCCCGTCGAGGCGGCGAGCCCGGTGAACAGGATCGCGCTCACCGCGCACTGCACGGCCAGTGCCTCCACCACGCTCCCGCCGGGACGCGATCTGCGCTCCACGAGGGTGGCGGCCACCAACGAGAGCATGGCGCCGAACGGGAGCGCGTACGCCCACCAAGGGGCGGACCCGGCCTGGAGCAGGTCCGAACCCACCACCATGCCCACACCGACCAGGCCCACCGCCAATCCGACGACCTGGCGCCCGCGCACCCGCTCACCGAGCAGGGGGACGGCGAGCGCGGTGGCCACCATGGGTTGGAGGGCGGCGACGAGCGCGCTCGTCCCGGCGGCCACCCCGGCTTCGGCGGCCGCCACCACCCCGTACAGGTACCCGGCCTGGGCCAGGAGCCCGAGCACCGCGTGCAGCGCCATGTCCCGGCCGCGCATCCGGGACCCGCGCCACAGGCACCAGGCCACGAGCAAGCCGCCCACGACGAGGAACCTCCACGCAAGGAGGGTGGTCGCCGGGGCCTGCCGGGTGCCCAGTTCGGCCCCGACGAACCCCGAACTCCACATCACGACCAGCCCCGAGGCCAGCAGGAAGGGGATCAGGGGTCGGGCGGTCGGGCGGGTCCGTGTGCGTGAGGTCATGACGTCCATGCCGCAGAGGTAAACACACCGGTCGGTATACTCACAATGTAGTCACCGACCGAAGGAGCGCATCATGGCCGGCATCACCCGGGAACCGCGGCTGACCCCCGCCGCGCGCCGTGTCCTGGACGTGGCGACCGACCTCTTCTACACGCGGGGGATCAACACGGTGGGCATGGAACTGGTCGCCGAACGCGCCGGGGTCACCAAGAAGACCATCTACGACCGGTTCGGCTCCAAACAGCGGCTGGTCGTGGCCTACCTGCGCGCACGGGACACCCGTTGGCGCGACTTCCTCGACACCCACATGGACCCCGCTGCCTCCCCGCGTGCCCGGATCGGGGCGACCTTCGAGGCCCTGGACGCGTGGATGCGGCAGGAGAACCAGCGCGGCTGCGCCATGGTCAACGCCTACGCCGAGCTCTCCGACCCCGAACACCCCGGCCGCACCGTGGCCGAGGAACAGAAGCGGTGGCTGCGCGACCTGTACACCGACCTCGCCCGTGAGGGCGGAGCCACCGGCCCCGAGGCACTGGGCGAGGTCCTGGCGATGCTCCACGAGGGCGCCGTCGTCGCGCGCAACGTCACCGGCGTCGCCGACGCCGCCCTGACCGCGCGCGCGGCCGCCGACACCCTGCTCACCGCGAACGGGGTGGGCGCCTAGAGGTAGCCCAGCCTGGACAGTTCGTGACGCGCCACCTCGTGCACGTCACCGTGGTCCTTGCGGGTCAGCCGCTCCCGCCACGAGCCCACGCCCCAGGAGTGGTCGGTCAGCAGCTCACTGGCCGAGACCCGGGCGCCGGTGAAGTCCAGGAGCCTTTCGGAGGTCTCGATCTCCTGGCCGTGCACGTCCTCGTAGCGCAGGGTCATCAGCTGTTCCGGGCCGATCTCCTGGCGCAGCCTCGCGGACATGCGCACCGCGCCCCGCCAGCGCATCGCGCACTTGGTCGCCACCGAACCCTCGGTGAAGTCGTCCAGGTCCGACTCCTCCTCCAGGCCGAAGAAGTGGTTGGGGAACTCGTGGTCCAGCTTCATGAAACTGGGCTTGAGCCAGGCCAGCGAGCGCTCGTCCTCCATCATGTCCGCCACAACGTCACGGCCGTCGCGGATGATCTGGACGAAGCGCGCGTCGGGGAACGCGGCGTACAGGGCACTCGCCGAGTACAGGAGGTCGGGGCTGGCGTCACCGTAGCGGAGGGCGGCGGCGCTGTGCTCGCACGGTTCGGCGGAGGCGTTGGCGGGCACCCGGGCACCGGGGCCCGGGCATCTGGGACAGGTCAGGGGGGTGAGCTGCCAGGTCTCGGCGTAGGCCTCGCGCAGCAGGCTCGCGGTTCCGGACACCTTCTCCTGAGCGAGGGAGGGGCGCCTGGCCACGGCGTAGACGGCGTTGAGCACGCCCGAGGAACCGGCACCGAGATGGAAGCCGGGCGCGCGGGCCAGGGCGTGGGCGATCACCGGAACCCCGGAGTGGGGGGCACCGAGCACAAACACCGGGCGCTCCACCTTGGTCCCGTTGACCACGAGGATGTAGGAGGGCTGCTTCATGATTGTGTCGTATTTTTGCACCCTTTGCCCTTCTCGTGTGCATCGGTCGGGGCCTGGCGGCACCCGCCCCACACGTTCCCCGAGGTTAAGGGCAGGATCGGTCCAGAAAGCGCCGTGCTGGGCCAAGACCGGGGAAAGCCGTGCAAAGACGCTGTAAGAATGGGGTATGGCCTCGATGACCGACGACACCACGCCGTTCGCCGACCCGGAGGGGTTCGAACACGCGGCCGAGCTGCTCGCCTCCGCGCGGCGCATCACCGTCCTGACCGGCGCCGGAGTGTCCACGGACTCCGGTATCCCGGACTTCCGTGGCCCCCAGGGGCTGTGGACCACCGACCCCGACGCCGAGGCGATGTCGGACATCGACAGCTACATGGGCGACGTCGACGTGCGCCGCCGAACGTGGCTGGCCCGCCGCTCCCACCAGGTCTGGAAGGCCGGACCCAACGCGGCCCACCTCGCCCTGGCCGATCTGGCCGCCGCCGGGCGCCTGCACGCGCTCGTCACCCAGAACATCGACGGTCTGCACCAGCGCGCCGGGGTCCCCGAGGACGAGGTCATCGAGGTCCACGGCACCATGCTCCGGGTGATGTGCATGTCCTGCGGACTGCGCACCCCCAGCACGGAGGTGCTCGCGCGCCTGGACGAGGAGTCCGACCCGCACTGCTCGGTGTGCGGAGGAATCCAGAAGACGGACACCGTCTCCTTCGGCCAGCGCCTGGACCCCGAGATCATCGAACGCGCCGCCCAGGCGGCCCGCGAGTGCGACGTGTTCGTGGCGATGGGCACCTCGCTGACCGTCCACCCGGTGGCCGGGCTGTGCGACGTCGCCATGATGGGGCGGGCTCCGCTGGTGGTCGTCAACGCCGAACCCACCCCCTACGACGACTACGCCAGCGCGGTCCTGCACGACCCCATCGGCGACCTGGTCCCGGCGTTGGTCAGGCGCGCCCTGACGGGCTAGGGCAGGTCGTCCGGAAGCGGCCCGGCGGAGCCCCCCAGGGACCCGGAGCGCTTGATCGGTCGCGATGGCGCGGACTGGTTGACGGGCAGGGAGGGTGTGACGCTCCAGAGCTCCTCCCCGGGATGGCTTTCCAGTTGCCCGAGGAGCGTCATCAGTTCTCCGCGGAGCCGCTGGAAGGAGTCCCAGACCTCCTGTGGGGTGGTGGGGCTCCTGTGCACGCCACGGAGTGCCTTCTGAACCATCTGGGAGAGCTTCAGGCGGGAGTCCGGGCCCAGATGATTGGGCCAGGAACGCAGGTCCTCCAAAGCCTGGCGAAGGACTGTGAGCACCACGCGGTCCGGCTTGTCGCGGAACAGGAGCCCCGAGTAGCTGCTCAGCCGCTCGCTCACCAACTCCGTCGGAAGCAGGTCGATCGGCTCCAGACGCAACCGGAGTACCTCGTGGGACTCGATCCACGGCTTCCGGCCCTCCGCCGTGTACCAGGTGCCCAGATCGTCTGAGATGTGCTTCAGGTAGGGGGTCAGGACCAGAGCCAGACGGGACGCCGTTCCGTTGGCACGCAGGGCCATCGACCGGAGCAACCGTGAGGTGACCGTCCCACTGGGCACCGTCACCTCGTACGGGTTGATGTTCGCTGCCTCTCCGGAGATGTCGGCGCGCAGCTCGAAGCCCACAGCCTCGCCCACGTTGAAGGGTTCGCCCCGCTCACGTGTCAGAACCGTGACCGGTTCACTTCCCTCCCAGTAGCCGAGGTGTCGCATACGCAGGGTGCCCAGGACCCCGAACCACTGGGGAGCGGGGAGGGCGCGCCACAGAGCGACGGTCTTACGCCAGGAGTGCCATGGGTTCCTTTCGCCCGGGAAGAGCGTTTCCAGCCGCACGGGTTCGTCGAGGACCAGAACCAACAGGGTGAGCAGGTTGGCCGTGTAGCGGCCCTCTCGGTCCGAGACGGAGAAGCGCTGTGGCTCGTATCCTGCGAACGAGCGGTTGGCCGCGGGGAAGGGCGCCTCCTGGAAGAGATCGAGAAGCAGTTCCCGGAACTCCTCCCGCAGGTCCGGTTCCTTCTCCAGCAGTCGAGACAGGAGCTCGTCCAGGAAGGTCACCACCCTGTCCCGGCCCGCGTAGGCGGCGAAGGACGCCAGCGCGTACAGCTCACCGTCGTCCAGGTGCAGGGCCCGGCTTCGGCGACGGGACACCCGGGCGCGGTCCTCGACCAGCTCCTCCAGGGCCGCCACCACCATGCGGGCCACCAGATACTCCCCGAAGGTGGCGTGGAGGAACTCGAAGGCGCTGCTGGTGCCGTCCGTGGTCCTGGAACGCGCCTCGTGGACGAAGAAGAACCGTCCCAGAACCTGGTGGGCTGGAGCGATCTGACCGTGCAGGTCGGCGTTGTCGGGTGTCTCGGCGGCCTCCGGCATGAGGACGGCCAGATCCGCGTCCAGTTCCTCCGCGCGCACGCTCTGGCGTCCGCGTGCGAACATCGCCATCGCGGCCACCTCCAGACGCCGCAGCTCGTCCTCGATCGCCCGGGCGAGGTCCCGGCCGCCCAGGTGGGGCCGGTGCTTGTCCACCTCCCGCCGCGCGAACATGGTGAGCAGCCGCTCGTACAGCTCTCCGTGGGAGAGGGTGTCCGAGGCGTTGAGCAGTGCGTTGCCGTGGGCGTCGTAGATGAGCAGCATGATCAGGAGGAGGGGCTGCTCGGCGAGATCGCGGTAGCGGAGCACCGCCTCCGGCGTCAGGGGCCGCAGTTTCGAGGCGTCGTTCGCCTCGTTCCACACCCGAAGCATCTGCTCGATCTGGGCGTCGTCGAAGGGCTCCAGCCGGATGACCGTGGTCAACGGGGGGAACCGGGTCCGGTCCGCCACCAGGGTGCGGCTGGTGACGATCACGACCACCGGCTGGCCCATGTGCTCCTGCTTCTCCTGGAACTCCTGAACTCGCTCCAGGTAGTCGGACCGGTCGACCCCGGTCGCTTGGAGGAGTTCGTCGAATCCGTCCAGAATGATCACGGGCAGCGCACCGTCGGCGTCGTCGGCCAACTCCCGCCAGGACACGGTGGCGTGCAGATCCGCCCGTAGCCCCTCCTCGATCTGGACGTGCAGAGGTGCGTTGGGGCTGACCGCGCGCAGCTCCACGCGGATGGGGAGGAAGTCCTCCGGCGGCAGTTGGGCGGCGAGCATCTCGGTGAACTTGGACTTGCCCGCGCCGGGGTGGCCCAGAACCACAGTGGGGTGTTCGGTGGCACGGGGGTGTGTGATCAGGGAGGCCACGATCGTCTGGAGATCGTCCTGGACGGGAAACTCCTGCCACCAGTCGTCACTGGCGGGGCTGCTGTTCTCGCGTGCCATGGTGATCCGCCCGCGCGGTGGGATGTATCCCGCCCGGAGCGAGGGGAGAACCAGCCCGGCCGGGGCGTCGTCGGAACGCAGGATCGGCCGGTTGAGCACCGCCTGGTAGGAGGCAGTGAGTTCCTTCCTCCTCCGGGTGACCGGGCGCGTCGAGCTGATGCGGACCAGTTGTTCGTGCAGGTCGGAGAGGCCGGTGCCGATCTCCTGACGGGTCCGCTCGTGCTCGCTCGTGTGCAGCCACATGCCGAACTCGGGAACCTCGGCACCCAATCGTCGGATGTTCTCGTCCAGACGCCCCGGTACCACCTGGGCCATGGAACTCCGGAACTTCCTCATCAGATGGTGGTCCCAGGTGATTCCGTGCCGCTCGGCCACCGCGAGAGAACAGAAGAAGTCCGTGAGGTGGGCGGCCACACCCTTCATGTACTCCGCAGTCACCGAGCCGTGCTTCCTGCGACTGCCGGAGTGTGTGATCGGGAATGACAGCCCCGGTCCCGGGATCTCCACGAGACGTTCCCGCAACAACGTGAACTGCTCCTCCGAGGTGATCTCCAGGTCGTCCAGCCCGAAGGGCATCCCGATCCTGGTGAACACCTCCTCCGCCGACTCGAACACCGACGTGATCACCAGAATCTGGTGGGCCGCCTGGATCTTCTCGGTACGGGACATCCGGCTCTCGCCCCGGAGTCGGCCGCCCAGCCCCTCCAACAGCTGGCGGCTCTTGCTCACCAGGGCGCCGCGCACCCCGAAGACGTCGGGGACCCCCACCAGCCCCAGTCCACCGTCCGCCACCTTCTCCGCGAGGTCCAGTGCCTCCGAATCGCTGTTGCCGAGGATCCTCAGCGCGTCACTGTAGGTGAGCCGTCTGGCCATCGGGTCGGTGCCTCTTCCTCGTCCGGGGGTGCCTGGGGCGGGAACGCGATCGGACCCGACACCGGGGGTGGCGTCGAGTCCGCACGTCAGAAGGGGTTTCGCGAATATGGGGTTGTCCCTTGGATGAGCGCCCACGGGGGAGCGGACGCTCACGAGGGGTGAGACGCCCTAGGGCAGCTGCCAGTTCACCGGGTCGGCGCCCTGTTCCCTGAGCATCTCGTTGGTCCTGCTGAACGGCTTGGAGCCGAAGAAGCCGTTGCGAGCCGAGAGCGGGCTGGGGTGCGCGGACTCCACGCACGGGATGCCCGGCATCAACGGGCGCAGGTTGCGGGCGTCACGGCCCCACAGGATCGACACGAGCGGCTTGCCCCGCTCGGCCAGCGCCCGGATGGCCTGCTCGGTGACGGCCTCCCAGCCCTTGCCCCGGTGCGATCCGGCGTTGCCCGGAGCCACCGTCAGGACCCGGTTGAGTAGCAGGACACCCTGCTGGGTCCACGGGGTGAGGTCACCGTTGGAAGGCATGGGGGTACCCAGGTCCTCGCCCATCTCCTCGTAGATGTTGCGCAGGCTCGCGGGGAGGCGGACCTCGGGCGCCACCGAGAAACTCAGGCCGACGGCGTTCCCGGGCGTGGGGTAGGGGTCCTGGCCCACGATCAGCACGCGCACGTCGTCGAAGGGCTGTTGGAAGGCACGAAGGACGTGGTCCCCGGCGGGCAGGTAGGTGCGGCCCTCGGCGACCTCCTGACGGAGGAAGTCGCCCATAGCGGCGATCTGCGGGGCGACCGGCTCCAGCGCCTTCGCCCAACCGCTGTCCATGATCTCGTGCAGGTCCTTGTTCGGCATGGCCAGAACACTAGCGCCAGCCACGGACAACAAGGTCCGATTCGGCCTCTCTGGCCGCCACACCCGCCTCATCGCAGCGGGCACGGGTGGTCACCTGGGGGCCTGCTCTCGCCATCGGACCAGGTGGGAGCGGATGGTCCGGTTCGGCGGAGTCCTCACCACACAGACGGGTGTGGTGGACCACCAACGCCTCGTCGTGGCGGACGGCCTTGTCCCAGTGGTCGAAGTATCCCAGGTAGGCGGACAGGTAGTGGCAGGCCCACGGCGTCGGGGGCTCGTCTTCACCGCGTGTCCGGGCCGGGTCCGGTACCAGTGAGGAAAGTTCCGGCAACGCGTCGCCCGGAGGGGATCGGTGGGCCCATCCTGGAGAGCGGACCCCACGCTGACCAGTGACCGGGGGTTCCCCGACCGCGTGCCACCTGGTTCGAGCATGATCGTGCCCCGTGGGGACACTCCCCATCGGGGCACGGGGGCTTTCGGAGCGGGGGAACGGCTACTCGGCGCGCCACCCTCCCTGGCGGTCGGCGAGGTTGAGCGCCGTGGTCACCAGGGGTACGTGGCTGAAGGCCTGCGGGAAGTTCCCCACCTGGCGGCCGGCCCCGGGGTCCCACTCCTCTGCGAGCAGGCCGACGTCGTTGCGCAGGGAGAGCAACCGCTCGAACAGCTCACGGGCCTCCTCCTGGCGGCCGATGGACAGCAGGGCGTTGGCCATCCAGAAGCTGCACGCCAGGAACGCGCCCTCGTCACCGGGGAGCTGGTCGGCGGAGTTCTCCAGGTCCGTGCGGTAGCGGAGCACGAAACCGTCCACCATCAGGTCCTCGCGGACCGCCTCGATGGTGCCGACCACGCGGGGGTCGTCGTAGGGGAGGAAACCGACCTCGGGGATGAGCAGCAGGGCGGCGTCCAGCTCCTTGCTGCCGTAGTACTGGGTGAAGGTGTTGCGCTGGGGGTCGTAGCCGTACTCGCACACCTCGGCGTGGATGGTGTCGCGCAGCGCCTTCCAGCGTTCGATGGGCCCCTCGGTGTTGAACTCCTCGATGCTGCGCACCGCCCGGTCCGCTGCCACCCAGGCCATCACCTTCGAGTGGACGAAGTGCTGCCTGGGGCCCCGCACTTCCCACAGGCCCTCGTCGGGCTCGTCCCAGCACCACTCCAGGTAGTTGACCAGGGACCGCTGGAGCCCCCACAGGTGCTCACCACCCTGGATGCCCGAGCGCCGGGCCAGGTGCAGCACGTCCATGACCTCGCCGTACACGTCCAGCTGGTACTGGCCCACCGCGGCGTTGCCGACGCGGACCGGCGCGGAGGACTCGTATCCCGGGAGCCACTCGGCCTCCCACTCGGTGAGGCGGCGCTCCCCCCTGATGCCGTACATGATCTGCATCAGCTGGGGTTCACCGGCGACCGCGCGGGCCAGCCACTCGCGCCAGGCCATCGCCTCGTCGGTGTACCCGGAGCGGATCAGCGCCTCCAGGGTGATGGTGGCGTCCCGCAGCCAGCAGTACCGGTAGTCCCAGTTGCGTACCCCGCCGATCTCCTCGGGCAGGGAGGTGGTGGGCGCGGCCACGATCCCGCCGGTGGGGCGGTAGGTGAGCCCCTTCAGCGTGATGAGGGAGCGCACCACCGCCTCACGGTAGGGGCCGTCGTAGGTGCACTGGTCCACCCACTTCTCCCAGAACCTCTCGGTGCGGGAGAGGGCCTTCTCCGCGTCCAGGTGGTCGGACTCCTCCACCTGGGAGGGGTGCCAGGTCATCACGAACGGCACGCGCTGTCCGGCGGTGACGGTGAAGGTGGTGTCGTGGGTGAAGTTGTGGCCCTTGAGGGCCACGGGGGCGCTCAGCCAGATCGCGTCGGGCCCGGCGATCGCGACCAGCTCGGTCCCGGCGCGGTGCATCCACGGGACGACGTGCCCGTAGTCGAAACGGATGCGCATGGTGGTGCTCATGCGCACGGTGCCGCTCAGCCCCTCCACGATCCGCACGATGTGCGGCGCCCCGCCCCGGGGCGGCATGAAGTCGATGACCCGGACGGATCCGGTGTCGGTGTCCCACTCCTGTTCCAGGATGAGGGTCTCGCCCCGGTAGTGGCGCCGGTCGGCCCGAGGACTTCCCTCGGCCGGGCGCAGGGTCCAGTGACCGTTCTGTTCGTCGCCCAGGATCGCGGAGAAGCAGGCCGAGGAGTCGAAGTCGGGCAGACACGCCCAGTCGATGGACCCGTCCCGCCCGACCAGCGCGGCGGTCTGCATGTCGCCGATCATTGCGTAGTCTTCAATCCAGCCGGGCACGCGGCTCACCCCCAACACGTCGTCTTCGTCTGTGCGGTGGCGCGAGCCGCCCCGTCGCCACGGGGACTGTCGCTTCCGCGCGATCCTGCGCGCGCACGCCCGTGTGCGCATCCCGTCGGGGACCTGTCTCCCGACCCGCCTTCGGATCGGGGCGCCGTTCGGGTCATGCTCTTCCCCCCGGACCGCCCACAGCCGTCTCGTACCCGGGTATGTGCCCAGGTGTGGGCAGGCGAAAAGGCCGGTTCTGGAAAAGGACCCGTCCCCACCGGTCACCGCGGTCCCCATCTTCCATGCTCAGTGGGGACCTGGCTACAGGCCGATGCACGTGCATTCGGATGAGCGAGAGGTATGTCGCGGAATGTGCGGCTTTTAATGGGGAGAAGTTATGACGCGGTGATCAACGAGCCGTGACGGACCGGCTAACGGCCCGTCAGAGTGGGGCTTTCCGGCGTATCCTCCGGCATCCGCAGCATCGGGAGGAAGACCTGGGCCAGGGGGCCGATGGTCACCATGAACACCACGGTTCCCACGCCGACGGTCCCGCCGAGCAGGAACCCGGACAACGCCACGGTCACCTCGATGAGGGTGCGGGCCAGCCGCACGGACAGTCCGCGCGCGGCCAACCCGGTCATCAGGCCGTCCCGGGGCCCCGGGCCCAGTCCCACGCCGATGTAGAGGCCGGTGGCGACCGCGCACACCAGGACCCCCGACGCCAGCAGGAGCACCCGGACCGGCAGGGAGTCGGTGGTGGGCAGCAGCCACAGGGACAGGTCCACGGACGCGCCGACCATCACCACGTTGCTCAGCGTGCCGAGTCCCGCCTTCTGGCGCAGCGGGATCCACAGCAGGATCAGCAGGGCGCCGACGATGACGCTCCAGGTGCCGATCGACAGCCCGGTCTGGTGGGACAGCCCCTGGTGCAGCACGTCCCAGGGCATGGCGCCGAGGTCGGAGCGGATGAGCAGAGCGCCGCTCAGGCCGTACATGGAGAGGCCGAGGTAGAGCTGAAAGAGGCGGCGCAGCCGGGGTCGTGGCAGGACCGGGGTGATCAGCAGCCGCCGGGCCAGGGCGGAGACGGGGTTCCGGGGTGGTTCGGACAAGGCCGGCCTCGACTTTCACGCGTGTACCGGCGCCGCGCCGGAACAGATTCATGGGGTGATTGGATGACCATCCACAGAGGGGCCACATCGGTATCGTGGCCCAGGTGGTGCTCGGATTGAAGAGCCAATCCTGGCAACTGGCCCGATTTCTCCCCCGGTGAGGTGAATCCCATGGCGAGGCAGCGCACCGACCATCCCGGAACCGGTGGCGGCACCCGGCGGATCAACGGCCGACTGCTCGCGCGCCTGATCGGTGAGGGCCCGGTCGAACGCCCCTACTACCTCGCGATCGCCCGGGCCGTGAGCGGGCTGGTCCTCGACGGGCGGGTCCCCACCCACACGCGGTTGCCCGCCGAACGCGACCTCGCCACCGCGCTGGGGGTCAGCCGCAACACGGTCACCGCCGCCTACGCCTGGCTGCGTGACAACAGCTTCCTCGACAGCAGGCAGGGAGCGGGCAGCTGGACGGTCCTGCCGGACTCGGGCACCCGGGGGCCCGCGCCCTTCGTCCCCGCCGCCGAGCAGATCGACCTCGGCGTGGCCGCGCCCCCGGCGGTCGACGGGCTGCGCGCGGCCTCCTTCCACGCCTCCGAGCAGCTCGCCGCCCACGTGGGCGGAATCGGCTACTACCCCTATGGTCTGCCCGAGCTGCGGCACGCCATCGCCCGGCGGTATGTGGAGCGGGGGCTGCCCACCACCCCCGAACAGATCTTCGTCACCAGCGGTGCCCAGCAGGGCGTCACCCTCGCGATGGATCTGCTGGTCAACGAGGGGGACGAGGTCCTGCTGGAGTCACCCACCTACCCGCACGGCCTGGACGCGGCCCGCCGCAACGGCGCCCGCATCCGCACCACCGGGGTGACCCCGCAGGGCTGGGACATGGAGTACCTGGTGGACGCCTTCCGCCAGCGCAGGCCGACCGCGGCGTACATGATCCCGGACTTCCACAACCCGACCGGCGCGCTCATGGACGACGACGAACGCCGGGTCCTGGTGCGGGAGGCCCGCCGCGCGGGCTCCCACCTGATCATCGACGAGTCCGGAGCCGAGCTGGCCATCGACTCCGGGGACCTGCCCGCCCCGGTGGCCTCGCACGACACCGACGGGCGGGTGCTGACCGTGGGCTCGGTGGCGAAGCTGTTCTGGGGCGGGCTGCGGGTGGGCTGGGTGCGCGCGACCCCGCCCATGGTCACCCGGATCATGGCGATCCGCCAGCGCTTCGACCTGGCGGGGTCGGTGCACGACCAGCTCACCGCGACCCACCTGATGTCCGACGTGCTGCGCATCCGGGCCGAGCGAAGCCGCCAGCTGCGCCGCAACCGGGACGCCCTGTTGTCCGCCCTGCGCGACCGCCTGCCGGACTGGCGGCCCAGCGTGCCCGGTGGCGGACTGGTGCTGTGGGCGGCGATGCCCCAGCCGGTCGCTACCGCGCTGTCGGAGGCCGCCGTCCGGCACGGGGTGCACCCGGCGGCCGGGCCGGTGTTCGGCGCGGACGGCACCCTGGAGCGGTACCTGAGGCTGGCCTACACCCGGCCGCCGGACGTGCTGGCCGACGCCGTGGAGCGGTTGGCCGCGGCCTACGCCGAGACACTGGCCCACCCCTCGCAGCCGCGCGGCCAGCTGTATGTCTGACCTGTTCGAACGCCGTGCCCTGGCGTGTCCTCAGACGGCGAAGCGCCGCGCGAAGCGGACCACCTCGGCGATCACCTCGTCGCGGTTGGTCTCGTTGAACACCTCGTGCCGGGCGCCGGGGAACACGCGCACGGTGACGTCCTCGCCCGCCACCGCCTCGATGCCCGTCCTGGTGTCCTCCAGCGGCACCAGCTGGTCCTCGTGGCCGTGCACCCAGAGCAGGGGGAGGGAGCCGAGGTCTCCCGATTCGTTGCCCCGCCTCAACTCGGTGAGCAGGGCGTTCACGGTGGCGCGCTTGAAGGGGCCGTGCCAGACCAGCTCGTCGGCCACGTAGGCCTCGCCGACGCCGGGGTCGCGCGAGAGGACGGACGGGTCGATGGGGGCGTCCGGGATCACTTCGGCGGCGGCGATCTCCTCCAGCGCGGTCCAGCGGCCCAGCACCGGGCCGGACAGCACCAGGGCCTGCGCCGCGCCGGGGTTCACCTGGGCGTAGCGGGTGGCGATCAGGCCGCCCATGGAGTGACCGATCATCACCAGGGGGAGGCTGCGGTAGGCGGTGCGGGCCTGGGTGACCACCCGGTGCACGTCCTCGACGACCCCGGCGTAGTCGTCGATGAGCACTCTCTCACCGGAGGAACCGCCGTGTCCCCGGTGATCGGCGCCGTAGACCACCGCTCCGGCGGCGCACAGGTCCCGCGCGACCTGTTCGTAGCGGCCCAGGTGCTCGCCGTAGCCGTGGACGAGCACGGCCAGCCAGGTGGGTTCGCCCTCGGTTGGGGCCCAGGCCCGCGCCGCCAGTTTCCCGGAACCGTCGGGCCCTCCGGCCAGTCCCCACTCACGTGTGCTGATCACCGTGTCCTGCCTCCTCGTTGCCGCTGCCGTCTGCGACGATCGGGTGGTCGCCGCCGGAGAGGTCACCCTAGAACATCCGTGAGGCGGGGCCGGGGCGCCTCGTGGGGGTCGTGGTCACGGTGTGTGTTTGGGGCAACGGCCAGAGAGGGCGGTGTGATCTCGTGCGAGTCGACGAAATATGCCAAATGGTGCGATCGCGACGACTCGCCGTGAAACTGGATCTTCTACGCTTAAGAGGGGGTATCCCTCTTGTGGGAGCACCCCCGTGCTTTCCCGACAGGCAAAACCGGACTGGAGAGGAGGATGACGCTCGTGCTGGCCGACTCCTATGGCCGCGTGGCGACGGACCTGCGTGTGTCGCTCACCGACAGGTGCAACCTCAGATGTACCTACTGCATGCCACCGGAGGGACTGGAGTGGCTTCCCAAACCGGAGCTGCTCACCGACGACGAACTCCTTCGCCTGATCCGCATCGGCACCACCCGCCTCGGTATCAACGAGGTCCGCTTCACGGGTGGTGAGCCCCTGCTGCGGCGCGGCCTGGTGAACATCGTCGCGGGCACCACCGCCCTCGAACCCCGCCCGCACACCGCGCTGACCACCAACGGGATCGGGCTCGCCCGGACCGCGCCCGCCCTGGCCGAGGCCGGACTGGACCGGGTCAACGTCTCCCTCGACACCCTCGACCCGGTCGTCTTCGAGAAGCTGGCCCGGCGCCGACGCCTGCCCGACGTCCTGGACGGGATGGCCGCCGCGGCGAGCGCCGGACTCACCCCGGTCAAGGTCAACGCGGTGCTGATGCGCGACGCCAACGACCACGAGGCCGCCGATCTCCTCCGCTTCTGCGTGGAGCACGGTTACGAACTGCGCTTCATCGAGCAGATGCCCCTGGACGCCCAGCACGGCTGGCGCCGGGACACCATGATCACCGCCGACGAGATCCTGGGGCGCCTGGAGGCCGAGTTCGACCTCGACCCGGCCGACGCCGACACCCGTGGCAGCGCTCCAGCCGAGCTCTTCCACCTGCGCGGCCAGACCTTCCCCAACGGCGAACCCGCCACGGTCGGGGTCATCGGTTCGGTCACCCGCCCGTTCTGCGGGGCGTGCGACCGGGTCCGGCTCACCGCTGACGGCCAGATCCGCAACTGCCTCTTCGCCCGCGAGGAGTCCGACCTGCGCACACCCCTGCGCGAGGGCGCCAGCGACGACGAGATCGCCGACCGCTGGCGGGCCGCCGTCGGGGCCAAACTCCCCGGCCACGGCATCAACGACCCGAGCTTCCTCCAGCCCGCCCGCCCGATGTCCGCTATCGGCGGCTGACCAGATCACACCGCGCGGTGGCCCGCCAAGGTGGGGCGAACCGACGTAAAGCAGTTGCCGCCCTCCCTTCTCACTGGCTTTGATGTTCCGGGGCACCGACACCGACCAACGACGGTGCCCCGGGCTGACGGCAAGAGAAACGGGAGGTGCCCATGCCCTACACCGAAGTCCCCGGAGACCTGGTACCGATCCGCATGTGGGCCGACCCCGAGCAGGTCGAGTCCGCCGCCATGGACCAGCTCCGTAACGTGACGAGCATGCCCTGGACGCACGGGCTCGCCGTCATGCCCGACGTGCACTACGGAAAGGGCGCGACGGTCGGCTCCGTGATCGCGATGCGCGATGCCGTGAGCCCGGCAGCCGTGGGCGTCGACATCGGCTGCGGCATGACGGCCGTGCGCACCGGCCTGACCGCCGAACGGTTGCCCGACGACCTCGGGTCCCTGCGTTCGGCCCTGGAGGCCGCCGTCCCGGTCGGCTTCCACGCCCACGACGAGCCCGTCGACCCCGCGCGCGTCCCCGGTCTGGGCAACACCGGCTGGGACCGCTTCTGGGACGGTTTCGACGGGCTCGCCTCCGCCGTGCACCCCCGAAACGAGCGCGCCCGGCGCCAGATGGGAACCCTCGGCGGCGGGAACCACTTCCTGGAGGTGTGCCTCGACGACGACGGCGCCGTCTGGATGGTCCTGCACTCGGGGTCCCGCAACATCGGCAAGGAACTGGCCGACCACCACATCACCCAGGCGCAGGCGCTGCCGCACAACCGGGACCTGCCCGACCGCGACCTCGCCGTGTTCGTGTCCGGAACCCCCGAGATGGACGCCTACCGGCGCGACCTGTTCTGGGCCCAGGACTACGCCCGCCGGAACCGGGACGTCATGATGGGTCTGGCCTGCCAGGTCCTGGCCGAGCGTGTCCCCGGCACCACGTTCGAACAGCGGATCTCCTGCCACCACAACTACGTGGCGGAGGAGACCTACGACGGCGTGGACGTGCTCGTCACCCGGAAGGGAGCGATTCGTGCGGGTTCGGGGGAGTTTGGTGTGATTCCGGGCAGTATGGCCACTGGGACCTACATCGTGAAGGGCCTCGGCAATCCCGCCTCATTCAACTCCGCCTCGCACGGCGCCGGACGCCGCATGAGCCGGAACAAGGCTCGCAGGACGTTCACCCGGGCCGACCTCGTCGAGCAGACCAAGGGCGTTGAGTGCCGCAAGGACCTCGGGGTCGTGGACGAGATCCCCGCCGCCTACAAGGACCTGGAGTCGGTGATCGAGGCCCAGACCGACCTCGTCGAGGTGGTCGCCCACCTGCGCCAGGTGGTCTGCGTCAAGGGGTGAGCCCCGCGCTCCCGGCCGACGCCGCGTGCGGCATGCTGGGAGGGTGATCGAGAACCTCGACGCGGTGGTGCTGGCCGGGGGAGCGGCGACCCGCATGGGCGGCGCAGACAAGCCCGGCCTCACCGTCGCCGGACGCACCCTGCTGGAACACGTGGTGGGCGCGGTGCGCGCCCACTCACCGCACGCCGACGTGACCGTGGTCGGGCCCGAACGCGACCGTCCTCGTGCCCGCTACGTCCGGGAGGACCCGCCCGGCGGGGGCCCCGTCCCCGCCCTGCGTGCCGGACTGCCGCACGTGAGCGGCGCGTGGGTGGCGCTGCTCGCCGCAGACCTCCCCCACCTGGCCCCGAACCACCTCGCCGCTCTGGGCGCCGCGCTCCGGGGCCAGCGCGCGGGGGAGCCCGGTGGAGCCGTCTTCGTGGATCCCACCGGCCGCGAACAGTGGCTCACCGGGATCTGGGACACCGTGGCGCTGCGCACCGCCCTCGACGCGTACACGGGGCGTTCGCTCCACCGGCTGCTCAGCCCTCTCGGTCCCGTGCGGGTGCCGCTCACCGACGCCCCCGAGGAGTTCGACGTGGACACCCCCGAGGCCCTCGAACGCGCCCGCGCCGCCTGGACTCCCAGGGAGCAGGGACCGGCCTGACCGCTCCTCACTGAGCGGATTCCGCGATCTGCGGGGGCTCGCCCCGGCGCCGTTCGTCCAGGTCCGCGAACGCCCTTGGATCAGTCTCCAGATCCCGAGTGGCCTGCTTCCGGCGGGGGCGCACCTGTCGGGCGCCCGTGAGCGACCGAGGAGGCCTGTCACCGCATGCGCGTTGTGGTGGACCACCCACGGGAGGGGCACTGAGGAGCAGGGAACGCCGCGGCACGGGTGGTGCGCCGCCTTCCGGAGGAGGCCGAGGCCGACCCCGGTCCGGGCGGGCTCCAGGCGGGCCTGCTCGGACCGGTCCTGGTCCAGAACGCTCTGAGGGCCACCTCCTGGGCTCGTCCCTGGCCGGAACCGCTGGCCGAGGCGGCGCGCTGCCGTCACCAGGAGGTCCGCCTGA
The DNA here is from genome assembly GCF_018070675.1 of Nocardiopsis sp. B62. Taxonomy (NCBI): domain Bacteria; kingdom Bacillati; phylum Actinomycetota; class Actinomycetes; order Streptosporangiales; family Nocardiopsidaceae; genus Nocardiopsis; species Nocardiopsis sp. B62. The sequence goes on from NZ_JAGPXK010000042.1 coordinate 17,194, forward strand.
GGGCCGGAACACCGCCGTGGGGTGACGGATCAGGAGTGACGGATCAGGGGCGGGTACCGGGCCCTGATCCGGGCCCGTCCCCTCCGGTCCGACCAGCGTCGTCGCCGTCTTCTTCACTGGCAAGGAACTCGGTCATGGGGACCGTCTCACGGAGGAAACCGCGCAGGCCGAGGAAGTTGGCGAGGTACTCGCGGTGTTCGTCGCAGGCCACCCACACCTTGCGGCGGTCGGGGGTGTGCAGCTTGGGGTTGTTCCACACGAGTGCCCACTCGGCGGCGGCACGGCAGCTCCTGCGCGAGCAGTGTGTGTCCGGTGCGGTATTACCCAATGCTGGTCCCCTGGCGACAAAGCGGATTCGGTGGTCAAGCCCCGGCCACGGGCGGGTATTCACGCCGACCGGGTGCGGACAAAAGGCGACGCCGGGTGGTTACGGGGGCAAACCACCCGGCGTCGCGCGCGATGTTTCGACGGGGGCTCGAAACATCGTCCCGCGCTTCGACGGGGGATCGAAGCGCTAGACCCAATGTACACCGACGCCCCCCGGGGTACGTCAAGAGTGAGTTACGACGTTGTCTCGGGACAGTCCCGCCAGGGGCGGTCCTAAGTCCCAGGTCAGAACTTATCTGACACTTCACCGACCCTTCCGGTCCTGGTCGGTCGGCCCATTCCCTTGACGGAACGCCTGTCACCTGGGCCAAGCCCGTCCCAACCGGGGCCAAAGTCCTCAGAAACAAACAGCAAAGCCCGCCGATCCGTTCTCCGGAAAGGTTCCCGGAGTAAATCGAGGAGGCCGTGTGGCCGGCGGGGATTGAGGGGAGGCAGGGAGCGGGGCCGGGTTCGCGCGGCCCCAGCCACCGACTACACAGGGGGTCACCCATGACCGGCCACACCTACCGCGTCACGGAAATCGTCGGAACCTCTTCCGAGGGCGTCGACCAGGCGATCCGCAACGGTATCCAGCGGGCCTCGGCCACGCTGCGCGGGCTCGACTGGTTCGAGGTCACGCAGGTCCGGGGCCACATCGAGGACGGCGAGGTCGCCCACTTCCAGGTGGGCCTCAAGGTCGGCTTCCGGCTGGACGACTGACCGCCCGGGTTCCGGGGTCCGGCGTCACGGCCCGGAACGCGGGCCGGGCCGGGGCCGAGGGATCGGGCCCCGGCCCCGCGCTCAGTCGTCGTCGGGTTCCGGGCCGCGCAGAACGTCCACGTGCACGTGGTCCAGGTGGCGCAGGATCTCGTTGTCGGGGTCGGCCTCGTAGTGACGCCACCCCATCGAGGGGTACCGGGTGCTCCAGATCTTGTCGTCGAAGATGATCACGTCGATCTGGTAGTCCGGGGCGTGCGCGATCAGCCAGTGCGCCAGCAGCCACCCCTCCCGCCGGTTGTCCTCGTTGACCGGTCGGTAGAAGACGTCGAGCGCCCGACCCTCGTAGTGCGCCGAGCCCTCGCCGTGGCCGGTGTCGTACCCGCCAGCCACGAACCCGCCGATCTGGGTGTCGGCGAAGTCGTTCTCGATCCCCGCCTTGAGCGTCTCGGTGCGCGGGGTCATTCCGGAGGGGAGCTCCTCCTCGAACTCGACCTCCTCACCCGAGTAGCTGCAGCTCATCGATGGGCCCGCGTCATCCTCCGGCCCGTTGACCAGCGCGTCCATGACCTCGTCGGGAATGTCGTCGACGTCCGGTCGCGAGATGGGCGCGTCGTCCCCCTGGGCGATCACGGCGGCGGCGGTGCTGGCCCGCTTGGCCTGGTCGCGGTCGAGCTTGACCTGCTCGTCTCCGGTCCACACCGAGCACTCCTGGCTCCACGGCGTGGCGGTGGGGAAGATCCGGTTCTGGTTGGCCACCACCCAGCGGGTGCCGAGCACGGCGATCACTGCCAGGACGGTCAGGACGGCGATGGCCAGGACCAGTCCGTGCCATCGTCGGTGGACCCTGTCGGCTCCGGGAATTCTGTGGGTCATGGACTCCGCTCCTCCACGCCGGAGACGGGGGCGGCCCCTGCCGCCGTCGACGCCTCGGGCGCCGTGTCTCTCCGGCTACCTCGCACATTCCTCCGTATATGGGACACGGCGGGAACAGCACTCATTCCCGACAGTGACGCGGATCAAGTGGAAGCGGTCATGACGCCGCACGGGTCGGATGGATCACCACACCGACCACAGGACCATGACGCCGCCCAGGAGCAGGGTCAACGCCCACACACGGTCCATGGTCACGCCCTTCCAGCGCAGAGCGTGCACGCCGAGGAAGTCGTAGGCGATCAGCGCCGCCACCCCCGCCGCCCCGAGCATGGCCAGCGAGTGCACCCCGGTGGCGGCGAGCCCGAGGAGGGTGGCGTCCCACAGGTTCCACGCCCCCTCGGCGGCCCCCGCGGTTCCGGCCCCCGCGGTCACCTCGGCGGCTGACCCGGTGACGTCGACGGGTCCGGGAGCTCCGTGCCCCGCGTGACCGCCGCCCTCCACATGCGTGTGGTCGAGCTGCCCCGACAGCACCGGCATGAGCATGAGACCGGCCCCGTGGGCCGAGGACATCAGGAAGGACCACGCGGTCAGCTGCCACAGCGACAGGCGCACGTCCCGCCAGTGGAAGTGCTGGCGCGAGAGCAGGATCACCAGCCCCAGCAGCACGATCACACCGCCACCCAGGACCGGGAAGAGGACCGAGGCGGTGGCCGAGCCCGTGACGGTGATCGCCACCGCGGCGACGGCGACGCTGACCGCGTGTCCCACGGCGATCGCGGGCAGGGCGGCCAGCACCTGGCGGCGACCGCCCTCCTGGAGACCCCTGCTGACGGCGAGCAACCACCCCATGCCGGGATGCAGCCCGTGGAAGGCGCCCAAGGCGACGAGAGTCCAGAGCTGCGCTGTGGTCACCGAGTCAGGTTCACACGCCCGCACAGGGGTGACAACGGCCCGTGGCCAACTGTCCGACTCCGGTCACCGTGCGTCGCCGGTGTTTGCCGCAGGCTGCCCAGGGGCATCGCGGTCCCCCGGGCCCGGTGCACCGGGCCCAGGGGAAGGAGATCAGGGGCAGATGGAGCCGAGGTCGGTGGCCTCGGAGCCGACCTGACGGCCCGGGTCGGCGGGGGAGGGCTCGTCCAGACCGGTGTAGCGCTGCCACTCGGTCCGCTCGTCCTCCTCCCACTCCTCCCACTCCTCGGGGGTCGGGTCCTCGGCGTCCTCGGGGCGGTCACCGTCGGGGGAGGCGGAGGGTTCGTCGAGCGGCGCGTCGTCCTCCTCCTCGCTGACCGCGATCGCCTCCGCGACCAGCTCCTTGATCTCGTCCCAGTCCGGGTTGCCGGTGGACACCTGCGGAGGGGACAGCTGCAGGGCGCTCATGTCACCGTGGTCGGTGAGCTCGTCGGCCAGTTCGATGAAGGCGGGCACCTTCGACTGCGGGATGTCGGTGGTCAGGGTGCGCTTGGTGGCTCCGGCCAGCCGCCGGTAGCTCGTCAGGACCGTGGTCGGGTCGACCTGTTCCGCGACGTACTTGACCAGGCAACCCTGGCGGCCCATCCGCCCGTAGTCGTCGGAGCCGATCCGGGACCGCCCGTACCAGAGCGCCTCGTGGCCGTCGAGGCGGCGCACGCCCGGCTCCAGCACCCCGCCGTGCACCCCGTAGGGGATGGGCTCCTCGATCCGCACCCGCACGCCGCCCACGGCGTCGATCAGGTCGCGGAAGCCCATCATGTCGACCATCGCGTAGTACTCGACCTCCAGGCCGAGGTTGTGCCCGATCACCTTCTTGAGGGTGTCGGCGGCGGGGTCGGCGGCGATCGGGTTGAGGGCCAGCTCCTCGGGCTCCTCCGCGACCGTCTGGTACACGTCGTTGAGCAGCAGGTCGAAACCGTACGGCTCGGGGTAGCGATCGGCGAGCGCGCTCTCCTCGGGGAAGCGCACGTTCTCCAGGTTGCGGGGGAGTCCGACCAGGACGGCGTCGCCCGTGTCGGTGTCCAGGCTCGCCACCATCATGGTGTCCGTGCGCACGCCGTAGCGGTTGTCGGCGGAGTCCGCACCGATCAGCAGCACGTTGACCCGGTCGGCTCCGTACCAGGGGTCGGCGGCGTCGTGCGGCGGCAGGTCGTCGCGCTCCGGGGCGTCGAAGACCTCACCCAGCGTCTCGTAGGCCGTGTAGCCGCCGTGGAGCGCCCAGGCCGCCGGTGCTCCGACGGTCAGGCACAGCAGCAGGACCACGACGCCACCGAGCAGGCGCTGGCCGAACTGCGCGCCCTCGGGGCGGGTGATGGCCCACGAGTGCACGATGACGGTCAGCCACAGGACGGCCACCACGAACACGGCGCCCATCACGCCCAGCAGCCAGCGGTCCTGCACGGCCATCCCGGCCAGCACGGTCATCGCGCCCGCCTCGTGGGTGCCGATCCGGACCAGACCGAGGACCAGCGCCGCGACACCCACGAGGTACACGCCGAGGATCACGGTCCCGGCGAGCCGACGCCTCATGCGCAGGTGCGCCACACCGGGGAGGGGAAGCGACGCGACGGTCCACAGCAGCGCCCCTCCCGTGCTCGGGCGCGTGGGCGCCTTGTCCCGCCGCTCGTCCTCCGCTGCCACCAGCGATTCCTCTCAAGCCGCGGGGCGATCACGGCCGCCCCGTTTCTCCGGTTTTGATCGTTCGCGCCACGTTCGCCGTGTGACGGTCACTTCCTGTTGTTATGCCCTTTCCCAGGTGCTCGCACGGGGGGCGGCCCGCCGGTCGTCCCGCGCGGTGGGCGGTGCGTGCCCTCGGGGTCGTGCCCTCGGAGGGTGTCGCTCGGACCCGTGTGTTCAGTGTGGCGCTTTGTCGGGGTTGTGTGCACAGCGGCCACCTCATAAGGGGTGTTCTATACAAGTCTGTTATGTGGTCGAGAGAGGCCTGTTGGGGCATTGGACGGCGCTGTCCGGCCGGTCAAAGGGGTGAATCAACCGATTTCTTTGGCGATCAGTAGTGAAGCGGCTCCACAACTGCGATGATCTGGCCGGAGGAGGGGGCGCCGTCCGGGGGTAAGGGCGGCGTCATGGGAACGAAAGGCAACCATCGTGCTCGATGCGGTTGACGCCGCGCTCATGCGGGCGTTGCAGGGGGACGGCAGAGCGACGTTCCAGGCCCTGGCGGACGGGGTGGGCCTGTCCAGGACGGCGGTTCGCGCCAGAGTGCGCCAGTTGGTGCAGTCGGGGGCGATCAGGATCGTCGGCGTGTTGCACGCCGGCGTGGTGGGCATGGAGGTCCTCGGTCACGTGTCGTTCCGCGTCAGCGGGCCGGTCGGTCCGATGCTCGACGCGCTGGGGGAACGGGAGGCCGTGACCTTCGCGGCGCAGACCGCCGGGAGGTTCCCGGCCGTCGCGCAGGTCAGGGTGGCCGACGACGCCGCCCTGACCAAGGAGTTGGCCGACCTGCGCTCGCTGCCGGGTGTGGACGGCGCGGAGGTCTTCCGTGCCAACGCCGTGTACAAGGACGCTCACAGCAGTGTGCGTGAACTACGCGACGTCGAGTTGGACGCGCTTGACTGGCGGCTGGTTCGCAGGCTGCTCAAGGACGGCCGAGCCTCGTACGCCGACCTGGCCCGACAGGTGGGGTTGTCGCAGGCGGCGGCGCGCTCGCGTGTGGTGCGCCTGCTCAACTCGGGGGTGGTCCACGTGACCGCGCTGGTCGAGCCGTCGGCCGTGGGCGCCAACGAACAGCTCGGCTTCGGACTGCGCTGCCGGGGTGACGCGGACGCGCTGGGCACCGCCATGGCCAACATGGGGCGGATCTCGTTCCTGGCCAGCGGCTTCGGTCGCTACGACGTGATCGGGACGCTCACGGCGCCGGACCGGTGCCAGTTGGTGGACGCGCTGGAGCGGATCCGAGCCACCGCGGGGGTCGGGCACGTGGAGACCTGGGAGCACCTCCAGGTGCGCAAGGAGCGCCGGGGTGGTGAGCGCACGCTCGGCTGGGTACCCGGCTGATCCGGGCCGACCACGACGGGGCGGGGCGGGTGACCGTCCGCCCCGTTCGTACCCCAGGATGGAGCCATGGTGACGGACGGTCCGAAGACGCCGGAGACAGCAGCCAAGCGTGAGACCGGGGACCGGCGCCCGGTGGCGCACGGCCCCGGGACCCTGCGGTTGCGCGGGCGGACCTTCGCCGGTCGGCGCTTCGCGGTGATGGGCGTGATCAACCGGACCCCCGACTCCTTCTACGACCGGGGCGCCACCTACGCCCTGGAGGCCGCGCTGGCCTCCGCGGACCACGCCGTGGCGGCGGGGGTCGACATCATCGACGTCGGCGGAGTGAAGGCCGGGTACGGGGCGCACGTGGACGAGGCCGAGGAGGTCCGCCGCACCGTGCCGTTCGTGCGCGAGCTGCGGTCCCGCCACCCCGACGTGGTGATCTCGGTGGACACCTGGCGGGCCGGGGTCGGGCGGGCCTGCGCCGAGGCCGGGGCGGACATGATCAACGACACCTGGGCGGGGGCCGATCCCGACCTGGCCCGGGTGGCGGCCGAGTTCGGCACCGGCCTGGTGTGCAGCCACAGCGGGGGACTGGCCCCCCGCACCGACCCCCACCGCGTGCGTTACGAGGACGTGGTCGAGGACGTGGTGTCCGGGGTGTGCGAGCTGGCCGAGCGCGCCGTGTCGGTGGGGGTGCGCCCCGACGGGGTGATGATCGATCCCACGCACGACTTCGGCAAGAACACCTACCACTCGCTCGAACTCACCCGCCGTCTCGGTCAACTGGCGGCCACCGGCTGGCCCGTGCTGGTGGCGGTCTCCAACAAGGACTTCGTGGGGGAGACCCTCGGCGCCGGGCTGACCGAACGCGGTGACGGGACCCTGGCCACCCTGGCGGTGTCCGCGTGCGAGGGCGCCCGGGTCTTCCGGGTCCACGACGTCGCCGCCGCCCGTGCCGCTCTGGACGTGGTCGCGTCGGTCGTGTGACGAGGGCGCTGGTCGCCCTGCCAGGCAGGGAACGCCGGAAGTGGGGGGACGGACACGGGCGCCCGCCCAGATGTAACCATCGGTAGCATTTTTACGTGTTTCGGGCCCGCATGCCTTGCGTCACGTTTAAGTTACCCGCGAGTATAGAAGGGGTCGGTCCGAACCGACCGCACCGGGCGCGGGTGTAATGGAGGCTGACGTGGCGCTTGCGAAGACGTTGACGGCTGTGGGAACGGTGGCCCTGGCACGCTGCGGGGGTCGTCCCTTCGGGACCCACCTCTTCTCCGTCTGGCCGGGGGCCGGGTTCGCCGCGAGTGCCTTCCCCGTCCGCTGCGCGCCGGGCGACAACCTCGCGCTGCACGTCGCGATCGCCCAGGCCCCGCCGGGATCCGCCCTGGTGGTGGACGTCTCCGGAGAGTCCGAGTACGGCTACGTGGACGAGATCCTCGCCGTGGCCGCCCGAACCCGGGGCGTGGCCGGGATCGTCCTGGACGGCTGTGTGCGCGACATCGCCGCCATCGCCCGTTGCGAGCTGCCGGTCTTCGGTGCCGGGGTGGCGGTCCGCGAGGCGGGGCACGACGCGGGCGGCTCCGTGGGACAGCAGGTGTTCATGGACGCCAGCGGCCCCGCGCCGCTGCCGGTCCGGCGCGGCGACTGGATCGTGGCCGACGACGACGGGGTGGTGTGCCTCCCGCGCGGCCAGGTGAGCACGATCATCGCCGAGACCATGGACAGCGTCTCCCGTGACCGGGAGCTCATCGACGCCGTCTGTGCGGGGGAGAGCACCCTCGACCTCCTGGACCTCGACCCGTCCAGGGTGACGGGCTGGGAGGGGGCTGCGGACCGGGGTGCCCGGCGCGGTCGCCCGAGGCCGATCGGATCGCGGCGCGAGAGCCGCGCGGTGCCGGAAGGGCACGCCCGCCCCAGACTGGGTCCGCGCTCGGTGGTGGGCGACGTCCACGGCGGAGACTGAACGGCACGGCCCCGGCGCGACAGGACTGGCGGCCCCGGAACGACCGGGGAGCAGGGTGGTGTGCCTCCCGCGCGGCCAGGTGAGCACGATCATCGCCGAGACCATGGACAGCGTCTCCCGTGACCGGGAGCTCATCGACGCCGTCTGTGCGGGGGAGAGCACCCTCGACCTCCTGGACCT
>NZ_JAGPXK010000043.1:0-23537 GCF_018070675.1 Nocardiopsis sp. B62
GATCTCCGTCGTCCCGGGGCCGGTTCTTCTTCTGGGGGATTTCCTCCCGATGTGTCACCAAGAACAGTAAAACGGTGCGTATTTACCGATTTGGAGATGGCGGGGATAGCGCTCCCGCTGCGGGGTAGGAGCTGGGGAGAAGTTCCGTCCGACGTGCGGCCAACCCGGGCAGGTGTCCCATGGCGACCAACGACGCTCGACCAGCGCACGACGCTGCTCCCGTGGTCACGATCTCGGCGACCTTCGGCGCGGGCGGCAGTGTCGTCGGCCCGGCCGTCGCGGCCAGGCTCCACGTCCCCTTCCTCAACCGCGCGGTGCCCAGCGCGGTGGCGGCCGAGATCGGCTGCTCCCTCGACGAGGTGCTCCAGCGCGACGACCGCACCCCCGGCGGGTTCGAACGGCTGCTCGCCAGCGCCGCGCGCCTTCCCACAGTCACCCTCGGCAGCGTGGACTCCGGTTTCGTCGGCACCACCGACAAGGAGGGCCGCCTCCTCTACGACCACGAGTTCGTCGAGCAGACCGAGCGGGTCATCCGCGACGTCGCCCGCACCGGCGGTGTGGTGCTGGGTCGGGCCGCCGCCGTGGTCCTGGCCGACCACCCCGGCGCGCTCCACGTACGCCTGGACGGGGACCGTGAGGCCCGCCTGCGCAGGGCGCGAGGCCTGTGGGAGCGGGGCGACCCGGAGGAGTGCGGCGGCCAGGGCTGGGGTCCGAGCCCGCCCACGCTCCGGCTGCTGGACGACAACGACCGCGCCCGAGCCGCCTACGTGCGCCGCTTCTACCGCACCGACCCGGCCGACCCCGGTCTCTACCACCTGGTGGTCGACTCCACGGCGCTCTCCACCGACGCCTGCGCGGACGTGGTCGTGCGCGCCGCAGCCGACCGGGCCCGGGACTAGGGGCGGGCGAAACACCCCCACAGGCGCCAGGAATTAATGCGATTTTTTCCGAAGGCGTTAATTGTCACCTTGTGCTGACGTTACCCGCTTGACTCGGGTAAGGTGAGGCGACTCGGTTGTGGGCTCCCAAGTACCGCCCCCGCCCGGCAACCGAGCCCCGCGCCGGACGCCCGATGACCGGGTGTTCCACGGCGGGACGCGCAACCGTCACGGACCAGGGTCCGATCGGCGCGCAGGCGCCGACGAGGTTCCACCGGGCCCGGCCACGGAGTGCAGGCCGTGCGCCCGATCCCCGGTGGAGGAGTCCCGACGTCGGTCCGTACGTCCACGGGAGGGGCCGCCGGTGTGCCCCGCGGACGCATGACATCAGCAAAAGCCAAGGAGCAATACGTGGCCACCCTTCCCAGCGTTTCGTACTCCATCACCGTCCGCCTCGAACTGGACGCCGGAGGGAGCGCTGTCGGCAGCCTCACCAACGCGGTGGAGCAGGTCGGCGGCATGATCACCGCCCTGGACGTGGCGGCCGCTGGGCACGAGCGCATCCGCATCGACGTCACCTGCGCCGCCCGCGACACCGAGCACGCCCAGGCCATCGTCGACGCCCTCGGCGGGGTCGAGGGCGTCGTGGTCCACAAGGTCAGCGACCGCACCTTCCTCATGCACCTCGGCGGCAAGATCGAGATGAAGTCGAAGGTGCCGCTGCGCAACCGCGACGAGCTCTCCATGGCCTACACCCCCGGTGTCGCCCGCGTCTCCCAGGCCATCGCCGCCAACAAGGACGACGCCCGCCGCCTCACGATCAAGCGCAACAGCGTCGCCGTGGTCACCGACGGCTCGGCCGTCCTGGGCCTGGGCAACATCGGCCCCGAGGCCGCCATGCCCGTCATGGAGGGCAAGGCCGCCCTGTTCAAACGCTTCGCCGACATCGACGCGTGGCCCATCGCCCTGGACACCCAGGACGTCGACGAGATCGTCCGCACCGTGCAGCTGCTGGCCCCGGGCTTCGGCGGCATCAACCTGGAGGACATCTCCGCCCCGCGCTGTTTCGAGGTCGAGGCCCGCCTGCGCGAACTCCTCGACATCCCCGTTTTCCACGACGACCAGCACGGCACCGCGATCGTCGTGCTCGCCGCCCTGCGCAACGCCCTGCGCGTGGTCAACAAGAAGCTCTCCGAGGTCCGCATCGCCATGTCCGGCGCAGGCGCGGCCGGCACCGCCATCCTCAAGCTGCTCATGCACGCCGGAGCGCGCGACATCATCGTCAGCGACGTCCACGGCGCCGTGCACGCGGGCCGCGAGAACCTGGACAGCAACCTGCGCTGGATCGCGGAGAACACCAACCCCGAGGGCTACAGCGGCGACCTCAAGGGTTCCGTGGCCGGGGCCGACGTCTTCATCGGCGTCTCCGCCCCGAACCTGCTCGGCGGTGACGACATCGCCGAGATGAACGAGGACTCGATCATCTTCGCCCTGGCCAACCCCGACCCCGAGGTCGACCCCGAGGTGGCCCACCTGCACGCGGGCGTGGTCGCCACCGGCCGCAGCGACTACCCGAACCAGATCAACAACGTCCTGGTCTTCCCCGGTTTCTTCCGCGGTCTGCTGGACGCCCAGAGCCACGTCGTGACCTCCGACATGATGGTCGCCGCCGCCGAGGCGCTGGCCGACGTCGTGACCGAGGACGAGCTCGGCCCGAACTACATCATCCCGAGCGTGTTCCACGCGGACCTGTCCACCCACGTGGCCACCGCCGTGCGCGAGGTGGCCCAGCGCGGCCAGTCCGAGTAGCGGTTCGGTGGTCCTCCCTGCCAAGGGGCGACCACCGGGCGGGTTTTCCGGGTAAGTGTGGAGCATGGACCAGTCGACACTCACCGGACGCCTGCTGGTGGCCGCCCCCCTCCTCCAGGAGGACTCCTTCCGCCGATCGGTGGTCTTCGTCGTGGACGACGCCGACGACGGCACCCTCGGGGTCATCCTCAACCGACCGCTGGAGCTTCCGGTGGACGAGGTGGTGACGGACTGGGGCGCCCACGCGAGCGCGCCCCCGGTGATGTTCTCGGGCGGGCCGGTCGGCACCGACTCCGGGATCGCCCTCGGTGTCGCGCCGCCGGACGAGGCACCGCCCGGCTGGGCACCGCTGGAGGGGGCCGCGCCCGGGCCGGAGCTGGCCGGGGTCGGCCTGGTGGACCTGGAGGCCCCCGCCGAAGTACTGGGGGCGGCACTGGTTTCCCTGCGTGTGTTCGCCGGGTACGCCGGATGGAGTGCCGGGCAGCTGGCGGGGGAGATCGAGGACGGCGCCTGGTACGTGGTGGACGCCCTCTCCGACGACCTCTTCGGGGGTTCCCCCGAGACGCTGTGGCCGCGGGTGCTGCGTCGCCAAGGTGGCGAGATGGCCCTGTTGTCCACCTATCCTGACGATCCCACCATGAACTGAGCGGTTTGCCGCGGGCTTCGAAGTGGGGCGCGTCACCCTATACCGTGGTAGACGGACGTTGAAAGGTGTGAGGACGATGTCGATGGATGTCCTGAACAAGGTTCTTCCGGACAGCGAGACCAGACCGGACATCTCGCACGACGACGGGGACCGGGAACGGTTCGCCCACTACGTGCAGAAGGACAAGATCACCCAGAGCGCGGTGACCGGTGACCCGGTGATCGCCCTGTGTGGCAAGGTCTGGGTGCCCAACCGGGACCCGAAGAAGTTCCCCGTGTGCCCCGACTGCAAGAGGGCCTACGAGGAAATGATGAAGTGACGGTCACTCGTGGCCGGCAAGCGGAAGGGCCCTGACCCACCCCCTCGGGTGAGCCAGGGCCCTTCGTGCCGTCAGGGGTCGGGGACCCCGGTGGATCAGGCCTCGGCGCCCGCGCGTCGGCGGGAGGCGATCAGGGCGGTCCCGCCAGCGGCCACGGCGACCGCCGCGGCGGCCAGGAGGCCGGTCAGCGCCACACCGGTGTTGGGCAGGCCGGGCTTGTCGCCGCCGTCACCCGGGCCGGGCGTGGGGTCGGGGGTCGGCTTGTCGTCGCCACCGCCACCGGTGCCGCCGCCCGGGACCTCGACGTCCTCGTCGACGCTCACGGTGAGGCTGATCGGGTCGAGCTGCTCACCGGCGCCGTAGAAGTCGGCGAAGGCGGGGACTCCGTCGGCGGTCAGCGTGGCCGGGATCGCGTCCCAGGACAGGACGCCCTCGTCCAGCTCGTGGGAGACACCGGACAGGTCCAGGTCGGCGAAGGCCACGTCGTCGTAGGTGACGAGCTCCTCGTCGGTGAGGGACTTGCTCACCACGTCGGCGTACAGGGTGCCCGTGTCGCCGTCGATCTCGACCCGGGGGTCGGCGACGGTCATGCGCAGCAGGGGTTCGGCGTCGCCGTAGACGTGGCCCTCGAACAGCACGGTCCCGGTGAAGTCGATCTCGGCGACCTCCTCCTCCAGGTTCACGCGGCCCGTGCCGTCGGTGAAGGAGAAGGTGTCGTCGTCGTTGCGGGTGGCGCCGTCCTCGGTGCGGATCGTGCCCTTGGCGATGTTGCCCTCGATGTAGGTGCGGAAGGACTCCTTCACGCCCCAGTCGGCGCGGCCGTTGTACACGGTCAGGTCGCCCTCGGGGGTCTGGCCTCCCTCGCCGTCGCCGTCCTCCCCGTCGCCCTCGCCGTCGCCGCCGTCCTCGCCGGTGGCGAAGGAGACGGGGGTCCACACGTCCTGGTCACGGTTGTCCAGGTCGTTGCGGTCGTTGAACACCGCCACGTAGCACTGGTTCTCCAGGCAGTCGTAGGCGGTGCCGCCCTTCTCGAAGGCGCCGACGACGTCGAGGTCGGTGCCGAACGCGCCGTCCGCGTCGGGTGCGGTGCCCTCACGCAGCCACACGCCGCTGCCGAACCAGTGCTGCGGGTACGAGGAGTCCGACCGCGCGATACCGGTCAGCGCCACGTACACGCCCGACCCGGGGCGGAACCCGGTGCCGTCCACCCGGACGGTCTGGCCCTCGGGGTCCAGACCGGTGGTCTGGCTGACCAGTACCTCGGGGGCGAGGACGGGCTCCTCGGGGTCGGTGGGGTCGGTCGGGTCGGTGCCCTCGACCACCTCGGCGGTGAAGGACAGCGGGTCCATGGCCTCGCCCGCCGGGTAGAAGCTGGCGAACGGCTCCACGGCGTCGGCGTGCAGGGTCCCGGCCTCGGAGGTGAAGGTGATCTGGTCACCGTCGACACCGATCTCGGCGCCGGTCAGCTCCGCGACGGCCACCTCGCCGTACTCGACGAGGTCGCCGGGCGGCAGCGACGGGTTGGCGCCCGCGAACTCGCGGCTGGTGACGTCCGCGTGGACGGTGGCCGCGCCCTGGCCGTCGAACTCCACGCGCGGGTCGTTCACGTGGATCTCCAGGACGGGGCCCTGGCCGTAGTCGTGGCCGGTGAAGACCACTCCGCCGGAGAAGCTCACCTCGCCGGAGGAGTCCTCCTTGGAGACGGTTCCCTCGGCGGTGGGGAAGTCCAGGGTTCCGTCGGTGTTGCGGCTCGCACCGTCAACGGCCTCGTAGCCGCCGTGTGCGATGGGGCTGGACACGTAGTTGCGGAAGGACTGCTTGACGCCCCAGGTGGCGGAGCCGTCGGCGACGGAGACGGGTGCCTCGTCGGCGAGGGCCGGTGCGGCGCCCAGGGAGAGCGAGGCACCGAGGGCGGCCGCTCCCGCGAGGGAGACGAGGGAGCGCAGGGGGCGGCGCAGTGCGCCGGTCCCGTCCGCTCTCGTGGCGGTGGTGCTCATGGGATGAGTGTTCCTATCGACTCGGGGGATGGACGGATGCCGGTTCCGGTCGCGCACCGGGTTCCGGGCGGAGAGTGGGGCAGCGGTCCCGAGGGCTGAGCGGGCGCTGGCGGAGCCGCTGAGGGAGAACGTGGTCAGTGGGGCCGGGACCGACCAGGCGGGGTCCCGGCCAGGGGTGCCTAGGTGGTCGCGGGGCCCGGGGGTGTGCCACGACGGCGTGCGGCGAACAGCGCCACCGCGCCGGTCAGGACGGCCACCGCGGCGGCCAGGACCAGACCGGTCAGCGACGATCCGGTGGTGGCCAACGGCCCGCTGGCGCCCCCTCCGGCGCCGCCGGAGCCAGCACCGCCCGAACCGGACGCCGGGGTGTCGCCGCCGGTGTTCCCGGAGGCGTTCGCGCCCCCGCCGGACGCGGTGCCGTTTCCGCCGGACGCGCCCGGGTCGCCGGTCTGTCCGCTGAAGGTCACCGGGACGAACACGTCCTGGCCCCGGTCGCTGGAGCGGGTGTGGTCGTTGCGGGTGATGACGGCGCAGTCGGTCGAGGCGGAGAGACAGTCGGTGTGCTCGTCCGACCCCTTCACCGTGAGTTCCACGGTGAACCCGCCGTTGGTCCCGCCGCCGGTGTAGGGAGTGGCCAGACCCTCGCCGTAGGGCGGCGGGTTGCTGGAGACCCAGACGGAGGCGCCGCCCTCGCCCTCCATGTCCACGCCGCCGATGCAGGGGCTGGGTGCCTGGGTGGAGCTGGCGTTGGCGGTGTCGCACAGGGCGACGTAGACGCCCTTGGAGGTGTCGTAACCCGTGCCGGTCACGGTCACCTTCTCGCCGGAGGGGTCGAGCCCGCTGGTCCTGGAGACCGTGAGGGTCGGGGTGCCCGGGGTTCTGGGCAGGGTCTGCGGCGCCGACTGGGGCCGGGGCGCGCTGGGCGCGCTGGGCGCCTGGGGCTGGGTGCGCGGCGCGGCCTGCGCGGCTGGCGCCGCGAAGCTCACGGGGACCACGCCCACGACGGGAGCGCCCGGGGTCTGTGCCGGGGCGATCACGGGCGCGCCGCGGCCGGGGCCGGGAGCCGAGACGACCTCGTCCGCCCCCGCGTCCCGGGTCTCAGGCGCGGTGTCGCCCTCGCCCTCCCCGGAGCCGGGTTCCCGGCCCCCGGGTGTCTCGGGAAGGGGCGCCTCGGGTTCGGGCGCTCCGGCGATCTCGGTCAGGACGATCTCGAACGGGTCCTCGGCGGTGTCGAGTCCGGCCTCGTCGGCGAACCCGACGCCGGTGAGGAGGTCCGCCGTGAACAGGCCGCGCTCGTCCACCTCGACCCGCACGGCGTTCTCGGTGTCCAGCACGGCGGAGTCGTCGGGGTCCGGGGTCGGGGCCGCCTCGGCGGGCAGGGCCCGGGTGGCGATCTCGATCATGCTGCCGGGGTCGTGCCCGATCCCGGACACGGTGACGGTGTCGCCCCGGGGGTCGAGCCCCTCGGTGCGGTCCACGGCGGTGGTCCGGGGATGGACTGGTTCTTCGGCCGGGGCGGCGAGCGCCGTCGCGGGCATGGCGGCGGCCAGGATCGTCGCCGCCGCCACGGCGGCCAGGGATGGGAGAAACCCACGGAGGGGAACCGCAGCTTGCATCAGGGGCCTTCGCGTTCGTGCGGGCCGGACGTGTCCGTCACCCGCGAGACCTGGGGAATCGGGTTTAGGTTATGCTTACCTAGGCTAAGTGAGCCTTACCTAACTCAACCCCGCGCTGGAACAGTTGAACACCGCACCGTCCGGGTTGTCAAGATGATGACGACCTGTCGTATAAAAGGTCGTGTCGCGCCCCGCTCCCCGGCGACACCCCCGGCACACGGATCAACCGAAAGCGACCGCCATGCCCCA
This sequence comes from Nocardiopsis sp. B62, assembly GCF_018070675.1. NCBI lineage: Bacteria > Bacillati > Actinomycetota > Actinomycetes > Streptosporangiales > Nocardiopsidaceae > Nocardiopsis > Nocardiopsis sp. B62. Next base: position 7,515 of record NZ_JAGPXK010000043.1, read on the forward strand.
CGTCGTCCCCCGCTCCCGCCCGCGCGGTCACCGGCGAACAGGACCGGCCACCGTCCTGCTCGCCGTGGCCTGCGCCCTCGCCCTGACCTCCTGCACCGGTGCGGCCGCGCCCGAGGACGCGTCGGCGGACGAGGGCATCCCCGCACTCTCCGAGAACCGGCTCCAGGTCCTGGAGGACGCCCCGGCGCCCGAACTCCCCGTCACAGTGGAGTCGGTCGTCCTCGACCCCTACCGCACCAGCGCGGACCCCCTGGAGTACGAGGAGGTCGAGGTCACCGACGCCAGCCGTGTCCTGCCGCTCACCGGTGGCCTCGCCGAGATCGTCTTCACCCTCGGTCTGGGCGACCAGGTGGTCGGTCGCGACGTGGCCGCCACCTTCGACGAGGCCTCGGACCTGCCGGTGATCAGCGAGGGCCACGACGTCTCCGCCGAGTCCGTCCTCGCACTCCAGCCCACGGTGGTCATCGCCGACACCCAGACCGGGCCGCCCGAGGTGATCGAGCAGGTCCAGCGAAGCGGTGTCCCGGTCGTCATCGTCGAGGAGGCCTGGTCCATCGACGAGATGTACCCGCGCTTCGAGCGCGTCGCCGAGGCGCTCGGCGTACCCGCCGCCGGAACCCGGCTGGTCGAACGCACCCGGGACCAGATGGCCGAGGTGCGCGAGGCCTCCCTGGAGACCAGTGGAGACCCCCTCGTCGCCTTCCTCTACCTGCGCGGCACCGCCGGGGTCTACCTCCTCGGCGGACCCGGTTCGGGCGCCGACGCCATGCTCGCCGAGATCGGGGCCAGGGACGCCGGGGTCGAGATGGGCCTGACCACACCCTTCACACCCATCACCACCGAGGCGCTCATCGAGGCCCAGCCGGACGTCCTCCTCGTCATGACCAAGGGCCTGGAGTCGGTCGGCGGTGTGGAGGGGCTGGTCGAGATCCCGGGCGTCGCCCAGACCCCCGCGGGCCGGAACGCGGCCGTCGTCGACTTCGAGGACGGCGTCCTGCTCAACTTCGGCCCCCGCACCCCGCAGGTCATCGTCTCCCTGGCCGAGGAGCTGGCCGCGATCCCCGACAGTGACGAGGGCACCGAGTGACCGCCCTGTCCCAACGGCCCGCCGCCACCGAGGCGGCACCGAACCACGGAGGCCGGGGACTGCGACGACTGCGCGCCGGTCTCCTCCTCGGCGGCCTGTCCGTCGCCCTCGTGACCGTCGCGGTCATCGCCGCCGGAGTCGGCGCCTACCCCATCCCGGCGGGCCAGGTCGCCGCGTCCATCCTCCAGGCGGTCGGGCTCGACGTCGGCGCCGAACCCGACCAGATCGCCAGGACCGTCCTGTGGGACGTACGCCTGCCCCGCGTCGTCCTGGCCGTCATGGTCGGCGCCGCCCTGGGCAGCGCGGGCGCCATCATGCAGGGCGTCTTCGGCAACCCCCTCGCCGAACCCGGAGTGATCGGGGTCTCCGCCGGTGCGGCCGTCGGCGCGATCGTCGTCATCTTCACCGGCGCCACCGTCCTCGGCCACTGGACCGTCATCGCCTCCTCCTTCGTGTTCGGACTCGGCACGACCCTGTTCGTGTACGTCTTCGCGCGCTCGGGCGGCCGCACCGAGGTGGTCACGCTCCTGCTCACCGGCATCGCGGTCAACGCCATCGCGGGTGCGGCGATCGGCCTGATGACCAACTTCTCCCAGGACGCCGAGATCCAGACCATCACCTTCTGGCAGCTGGGCAGCGTCTCCACCGCCACCTGGTCCAAGGTGGCGGCCATCGCGCCCTGCCTCCTCCTCGGACTGGCGGTCGTCCCCGTGTACGCGCGTCGCCTGGACCTGCTCGCCCTCGGCGAGGGGCCCGCCCGTCACCTGGGAGTGGACGTCGAACGCATGCGCCTGGTGCTCATCGGCGCCATGGCACTGCTCACCTCGGCGGCGGTCGCGTTCGCGGGGATCGTCGCCTTCGTGGGCCTGGTGGTCCCGCACATCATCCGCATGGTGACCGGTCCCGGCCACCGCGTGCTGCTGCCCGCCTCCGCGCTCGGCGGCGGACTGCTGCTGCTCGCCGCAGACCTGCTGGCCCGCACGGTCGCCGCGCCCGCCGAAATCCCCCTCGGCGTGGTCACCGCCGCCCTGGGCGGGCCGTTCTTCTTCTTCCTGCTGTACCGCACCCGCGCCAAGCAAGGAGGCTGGTCGTGAGCGCCGACACCACGGGCATCCCCGGTACCACCCGCACCACCCTCGACTCCGTGACGGGGACGGCCCCGCGGCGGTCGGCCCTCGCCCGAGGGTTCGCCGCCGCCGTGGCCCCCCTGACCAGGGCGCCAGCCCCACCCGCGCCCGTCGAACCCGGCTCCGAGGTGGTGCGCGCCGAGGACCTCACCGTCCGCAGGGGCGGGCGAGCCCTCCTCGACGGGGTCGACCTCACCGTCCGCGCCGGTGAACTGCTCGCCCTGGTCGGACCGAACGGCGCGGGCAAGTCCACCCTGCTGTCCGCGCTCTCCGGAGACGTCGCGGGAGGTACGTCCCGGGGCGATCGCGACTCGGGAACGGTACGCCTGCTCGGCCGCCCGCTGCCGGACTGGAACCCACCCGAACTGGCGCTGCGCCGGGCCGTCCTGCCCCAGGAGGCCGCGGTCAGCTTCCCCTTCTCCGTCGCCGAGCTGGTCGCGATGGGTCGCGCGCCCTGGGCCGGGCTCAGCACCCCGGACCGGGACGACGCCCTGGTCCGTACGGCCATGGAACGGGTCGGCGTGACCCACCTGGCCGACCGCCGCTTCCCCACGCTCTCGGGAGGCGAACGGGCCCGCGTCATGTTCGCCCGGGTCCTGGCCCAGGACACCCACCTGCTCCTCCTCGACGAACCGACCGCCGCGCTGGACATCCACCACCAGGAACTCGTACTGTCCATCGCGCGCGACCTCGCGACCCGCGGTGGGGCGGTTATCGTGGTCCTGCACGATTTGGGGCTTGCGGCCGCGTACGCCCATCGTGTGGCGGTACTCTCCGGAGGACAGGTCGCCGCGCGGGGAAACCCCACCGACGTGTTCAGCTCGTCGCTCCTCAGCGCTGTGTACCGACACGAGGTCGAAGTTCTGCCGCATCCGCGTACGGGGGTCCCGCTCGTCGTCCCCCTCCGGCCGCCCGGGTGCACACGAAAGCGTCCACAGGAGTAGGTCGTATTGGTGTCCACAACTGAACGGCAGTTCCATGATGAGCCCCACCCCTCGGGCGAGGGGCGCGAGCGGCCCCCAAGGGGCCGCCGTCGCCGCCCACGCAAACCACGGACCACCCCGGGCGACGTCGTCCGGGGGTTCGTCCGCTTCTTCGGCGAGGTCCTCCTGACGGTGGGTCTGCTGATGCTCTTCTACGCCGGCTACGAGGTGTACGGCTCCCAATGGGAGACCGACCGTGAGCAGCAGGGACTGGCCGACGGCCTCGACGAGGCCTGGGCCGCCGCCGACGAGCGCGGGCCGGACTCCGAACCCCTGCCCGGCAGCGCCGACAGCCGTCTGTACGTCCCGAGCCTGAACCTGGACTGGGTGGTGGTCAACGGCACCACGCCCGACGACATCCGCTACAGCCCGGGCCGCTACACCGAGTTCGACAGCGCGCCCGGCGAGCTCGGCAACTACGGCATCGCCGCGCACCGCACGCCCGGACTCTTCTGGGACCTGGACCTGCTCGACGACGGCGACGTCATGGTGCTGGAGGACGGCGAGAACTTCTACACCTACGAGGTCTTCCGTGAGGAGACCGTGCTCCCCGAGGACTTCTGGGTGGTCAACCCCGACCCCTTCGAGGAGGCCTCCGAGGAGGAGCCCGGACGGGCACTGCTCACCCTCACCACGTGCGCGCCCAAGCTCAACAACACGCACCGGCTCATCGTCTGGGCCGAACTGACCGAGACCACACCCAAGTCCGAGGGCATGCCGGACAGCATCGCCCACATGGCTCCGGACGCCTAGGGGAAGGGACGCACGAATGTACGGACTGATCTGGCGCATCCTGCCCGGCCCCTGGGCCTCGAAGTTCATCATGTCGGTGGGTCTGCTGGCGGGCGCGGCCGCCCTGCTGTGGTTCTTCGCCTTCCCGGCGATCTCCCCGCACATGCCGTTCAACGACGGCGCGGTCGACATGACCGGCGTCGGGGGCGAGGCCCCCGAGGGGGAGGCCGACCCCGCCACCGGTGACGCGGACCCGGGGGAGTCAGAGGTCACCGGAGAGGGCTGAGGAGGCCGGGAGGCCCCGGGGACGCAAGGGGTCCCGACACGCATTCCGAAGTACGGCGCGGCGCGGTGCGACAAGCACCGTGCCGCTTGTCGTGGGGGTGTGCGGGGCGCCCGGATCCCGGTGCCCGGGCCCGAGCTCCGGACACGCCCGGGGCGGCCGCTGTGCCCGGCGCCACCGCCGGGGCTCCCGATACGGTCTCCGGCGGCCGCTAACCTCAAGCAGGTGAGTAACGGGGGACGGAACGAATGACGGTGACGCAGACCACGACGGAGAACCGGCTGAGCGGTCTCCGTGCCTGGCAGCGGGAGGCCTTCGAGGAGTACTTCCGCAGGCAGCCACGCGACTTCCTCGCCGTGGCCACGCCCGGGGCGGGCAAGACGACCTTCGCCCTCACCCTGGCGAGCGAGCTCCTCCAGCGGCACGCGGTACGGGCGATCACCATCGTGTGCCCCACCGAGCACCTCAAGAAGCAGTGGGCCGAGGCGGCGGCCCGGTTCGGTATCGCCATCGACCCCGACTTCAAGAACGGGCAGGGCGCCCTCGGGCGCCAGTACGTCGGCGTGGCCGTGACCTACGCCCAGATCGCCGCCCACCCGATGCTGCACCGCAACCGGACCGAGGCGCGCAAGACCCTGGTCATCTTCGACGAGGTCCACCACGCGGGCGACGCCCTGTCGTGGGGCGACGCCGTCCGGGAGGCCTTCGACCCGGCCACACGGCGGCTCTCGCTCACCGGAACCCCGTTCCGCTCCGACATCAACCCCATCCCGTTCGTGGACTACGTCCAGGACGCGGCGGGGGTGCGCCGCTGCTCGTGGGACTACAGCTACGGGTACGCGCCCGCCCTCGAGGACGGGGTTGTGCGGCCCGTCATCTTCATGGCCTACTCCGGGGAGATGCGCTGGCGGACCCGGGCGGGCGACGAACTCGCCGCCCGACTCGGCGAACCCCTCACCCAGGACGCTCTGTCCCAGGCGTGGCGGGCCGCGCTCGATCCCAAGGGCGACTGGATCAAGAAGGTCCTGCACGCGGCCGACCGCAGGCTCACCGAGGTGCGCAAGACCCACCCGGACGCGGGCGGCCTGGTCATCGCGAGCGACCACGAGAACGCCCGCGCGTACTCGCGCATCCTCCGCCAGATCACCGGCAAGGGCGCCACGGTGGTGCTCTCCGACGACCCCACCGCATCCAAGAAGATCACCCGGTTCTCCAAGGGTGACGACCGCTGGATGGTCGCGGTCCGGATGGTCTCGGAGGGGGTCGACGTACCCCGCCTGATGGTGGGCGTGTACGCGACCTCCACCAGCACCGCGCTGTTCTTCGCGCAGGCCATCGGCCGTTTCGTGCGGGTGCGCCAGCGCGGCGAGGTGGCGTCGGTGTTCCTGCCCTCGGTGCCGACCCTGCTGGAGTACGCGGGGGAGATGGAGCGCGAGCGCGACCACGTCCTGGACAAGCAGCCCTCGGACGACGAGTACCCCGAGGAGGACCTCCTCAAGGAGGCCAACAAGAAGAAGGACACTCCGGACGCGGGGGAGGAGCTCCCCTTCGAGACCATGGAGTCGGCCGCCGAGTTCGACCGGGCGCTCTACGACGGCCTTGAGTACGGCGGCGGCGCGGCCGGGTCCAGCGAGGAGGAGGACTTCCTCGGGCTGCCCGGGCTGTTGGACCCCGACCAGGTGTCCCAGCTGCTGCGCAAGCGCAAGGCGGACATCCACGCGAGTCAGCTCAAGGCCAAGGGGAAGGCCGAGCCGGAGGAGGAGTCGGGGCCCACACACGAGGTCCTGGCCGAGCTGCGCAAGGACCTGAGCAACCTGGTCGGCGCCTGGCACCACCGCACCGGCAAGCCGCACGGGGTGATCCACAACGAGCTGCGCCGCGCCTGCGGGGGGCCGTCGGTCGCGCAGGCCACACCGCCGCAGATCCGCGAGCGCATCGCCAAGCTCAGAGCCTGGGCCGTGGGCCAGAAGTAGGTTCGCGGCGCAGACCGGTGGGAGGGGCCGGTCCGGACTCGCCGCGGTCCGGAGGCCCCACACCGGCCGAAGAGGGCAAATACTTCGCAAGGTCGGGCAAGCTCGCCAAACGCTGGGCAATCATCTCACTACAGTGAGTGAGGTGATTCGACGAAGCCCACGCGGCGGCTCAGCCGCGACCTGGTCCGGCCTGACCCTGTGCGCACTCGCGCTGACCGGTCTGGTGGCGAGCTCGCTGCCAGAGACCGCGAATCCCGAACCCCAACGGACCGGGGTGACGGTCGCTGACCAGCACTGCCCGCCCGACTGGGACCCACGGGCCGTCGACGGCGTCGACACCGCGGCCCGGGCCGCCGCCAACAGGCTCTCCGACCCCGGTGCGGGCGGGAACACCGACGTCGAGATCACCCCGGAGCAGGCCGCGGAGTACGAGGAACAGCTCCGCGAGGCCCTGGTTCCCCAGCGCGGACGCGAACTCGCCCCGCCGCACTCGGTGCCCGTCGTCGTGCACGTCATCTCCGCCCAGGACGGCCGGGGAGACGTGACCGACGAGCGCGTCCAGGAGCAGATCGACGTCCTCAACAAGGCCTACCGGGGCGACTACGCGGTCGGTTCCGAGGGCACCGACACCGGCTTCAGCTTCGAGCTCTCGGACGTCACCCGCAACGTCAACGACGCCTGGTTCGAGGACTTCAACCGGTACCGCGACACCATCCGTTCCGATCTGCGCCAGGGCGGACCCGAGACGCTGAACGTCTACACCACGCAGCTCGACTCCGGCCTCCTCGGCTACTCGACCTTCCCCCAGGACTACGCGGACGACCCCGACCAGGACGGCGTCGTCATCGCGCACGACACCTTCCCGGGCGGGACGCGCGACCGCTTCAACGAGGGCCACACCGGCACCCACGAGGTCGGCCACTGGCTGGGCCTGTTCCACACGTTCCAGAACGGCTGCGAGAGCCCCGGGGACTACGTGGACGACACCCCGTACGAACGCGAGGCGGCGGCGGGCTGCCCGGAGGGACGGGACAGCTGCCCCGACCTCCCGGGACTCGACCCCGTCACCAACTTCATGAACTACAGCGACGACGCCTGCATGACCCACTTCACCCCGGGGCAGTCGGTCCGCATGGCCGAGCACTGGGAGGCCTTCCGTGGGGGCTCGGCCCGCGTCTGATCAGCCCCCGGTTGCCACGCGCACGGCGCCCCGCCCCGGCGGGGCGCCGTCCGCGCGTCCGGGGTCGGGCGGCGGTCAGTCATCGGGTGGTGGGCGTCGATAGGCTGGGGGCATGGCAGCGAACACCTATCTGACCGGGATCAAGCCCACCGGTGACTTCCATCTGGGCAACTACGTCGGCGCGATCAAGCCCGCCCTCGCGGCGGCCGAGGGCTACGACACCTTCTACTTCATCGCGGACTACCACGCGCTCAACATCATCAAGGACGCGGACGAGCTCCGCCAGAGCATCCGGTCGGGCGCTGCCACCTGGCTGGCCTGCGGCCTCGACCCGGAGCGCACGGTCTTCTACCGTCAGTCCAGCATCCCCGAGACCTTCGAACTCACCACCATCCTGAGCACCCTCACCCCCAAGGGACTCATGAACCGCGCGCACGCCTACAAGGCCGCGCGCGACCGCAACAACGAGGCGGGCGTCACCGAACTCGACGCCGGGATCAACATGGGGCTGTACGTCTACCCCGTCCTCATGGCCGCCGACATCCTCATCATGGAGGGCGAACGCGTCCCCGTGGGGCGCGACCAGTCCCAGCACATCGAGTACACCGCCGACATCGCCGGGTACTTCAACCACCGGTACGGCGACAGCTACAGCTTCCCCATCCCCAAGGGCGTCATCGACGACAGCGAAGCCAGCATCCTGCCCGGGACCGACGGCCGCAAGATGAGCAAGTCCTACGACAACCACATCCCGCTCTTCCTGCCGGAGAAGAAGCTCCGCAAGGCCATCAACCGCATCCCCACCGACTCCACCCCGGTCGAGGACCCCAAGGACCCGGACTCCTCGATCCCCTTCCAGCTGCTCACGCACTTCGCCGACGCGGAGAAGGTGGCCGACGTGCGCCAGCGCCTTGAGGCGGGCGGCATGGGCTGGGGTGACCTCAAGAAGGAGCTCTTCGAGGCGGTCAACACCGAACTCGGCCCGAAGCGCGAGCGCTACGAGGAGCTCATGGCCTCGAAGACCGAGCTCGACGAGATCCTCGACTCCGGTCTCGAGCGCGCCCGTTCGCGGGCCCGCCGGGTGCTGGCGGACGTTCGCGCCGCCATCGGCATCGACTAGGGCGTGTTTTTTTGATGATTGCGCCGGTGGCGGCGGAGCCGCCATCGATGCGAGCGGCTGTCTCCCCTCCTGTGCGCTGCTCCGCAGCCTCGCGCAGCGGGGGCCCGGCAATCTCTCGCAAGACGACGAGCGAGGCCCGCCCGGGGTTGGCTGTCCGAGCTTCATCGGCGCAGCGAGAGGCCGCCCGGTGGTAACGCGAGGACACCGCGCCGCAGGCGTCCGTTGAGGGTGGTGGCGGGTGGGAGGAATGATCCAACACGACCCAGCTCCGAGACGCGATCGGGGGCGGTGGTGAACAGGTCACCACCGCCCCCGTCGTCATAGGGGCCGGGGGCGGGAGCGCCCCGCGGGCTCAGCCGACGAGCGGCTCACCCTCCAGGGTCACGCCGGCCTCGCGCAGCCGCTCCAGCGCCGTGTCCACCGTGGGCGCGGAGACCCCCGCCGTCAGGTCGAGCAGCACCCGGGTCCGCAACCCCTCCTTCCGGGCGTCCACGGCCGTCGCGCGAACGCAGTGGTCGGTGGCGACCCCCACCACGTCCACCTCGTCCACGTCGTGATCGCGCAGCCACGCCGCCAGGGTCGTCTCGCCGTCCCCGGCCGTGCCCTCGAACCCGCTGTAGGCCGCCTCGTACTGCCCCTTGCTGAAGACCTCCTCGGCCAGGGATTCGTCGAAGTCGGCGTGGAACTCCGCGCCGGGCGTGCCCGCCACGCAGTGCCGGGGCCAGCTGTCCACGAAGTCGGGGTTCTCCGAGAAGTGCGCTCCCGGGTCGATGTGGTGGTCACGGGTGGCGACGACATGGTCGTATCCGCCCACCCGCGCGTGCTCGGTGACGGCCGCCGCGGTACGGGCCGCTCCGGTCACGCCCAGGCTGCCGCCCTCACAGAAGTCGTTCTGAAGATCCACCACGATGAGTGCCCTTGTCATGCGGCACCTCGCTTCCTGGTCGTCGGGAGTCGCTGGGATGGGTGGGGTCCGACGGATCCATTGGACCACGTCCGACGCCGCCAGGTCAGTGGAAGACGGTCGACAGCGCGACGTCGCCACGGGACATCCGCAGAGCCTGCTCGGGGAGTTCGGCCACCGTCGCGCGGTGGCGCGCCCGCGCCTCCCGCACGCTCTCACGCCCCACGACCTCACCGTCGGTGACCAGCGGCCGCAGCAGCGGCCGGGTCCCGACCTGCTCGGTGGGCTCGTGCGGGTACACCTCCTCGGACACGGCGACGCCCCTGTCGTCCAACCGGCGGACCGCCCACTTGCGGCCGCCCCGGCTCGGCTTGCCGACCGAGCGCTTGGCGACCGGCTCCAACGGGGCGTCCGGCTCCAGGCCGCGCGCCCGTGCGACCAGCTTGTAGACCAGTGAGACGGTCGGGGCGCCCGAACCCGTCACCAGGGACGTACCCACTCCGTACCCGTCCACCGGGGCCACCGCCAACGCCTGGATCGAGTGTTCGTCCAGGTCGCCGGTGACCACGATCCTGGTCCCGGTTGCGCCGAGGTCGTCCAGCTGCTTGCGGACCCGGGAGGCGGTGGCCCCCAGGTCCCCGGAGTCGATGCGGACGGCGCCCAGCTCGGGCCCGGCCAGCTCCACCGCGTGCCGCACCGCGCGCTCCACGTCGTAGGTGTCCACGAGGAGCGTGGTCCCCGGTCCCATGGACTCCAACTGGGCCTTGAAGGCGTGCCGTTCGCTGTCGTGCAGAAGCGTGAACGCGTGCGCGGCCGTGCCGCCGGTCGGCACCCCGTAGGTGCGCCCCGCCTCCAGGTTGGAGGAGGTCGAGAACCCGGCCAGGTAGGCGGCGCGGGCCGCGGCGACCGCCGACCGCTCGTGGGTGCGCCGGGAACCCATCTCGATGAGGGGGCGGTTTCCCGCGGCCACGCACATCCGGGTGGCGGCGGAGGCGATCGCGCTGTCGTGGTTGTACACGGACAGCGCGAGGGTCTCCAGGATCACGGCCTCGGCGAAGGTGCCCTCCACGACCAGGATCGGCGACCCCGGGAAGTAGGCCTCGCCCTCGCCGTAACCCCACACGTTCCCGGAGAACCGGTACTCCGAGAGCCAGTCCAGTGTGGTCTCGTCCACGACGCCGTGGTCGGAGAGGAAGTCCAGTTCCTCGCGGCCGAAGCGGAAGCGCTCCAGCAGGTCCAGGAAACGGCCGTTCCCCGCCACGACCCCGTAGCGGCGGCCCTCCGGCAGGCGTCGGGCGAACATCTCGAACACCGACCGGCGCGCGGCGGCCCCGCTGTGCAGGGCTCCCTGGAGCATCGTCAGTTCGTAGTGGTCGGTGAGCAGCGCGCTGCTGCTGTCCTCGGTCATAGGGGCGAGCCTACGTGTTCCGCTCCGGGCCGGTACGGGCGCCCCACCTGCGTCGGGGCGTCGCCCGGAGTGACCTCCCTCGCATGAATACCCACTTGGTTGGTAGAGAAGCGGTTGTGGGTACCCTGGAGCCATGCTGAGGATCGACCGCTCCATCCACGACCAGATCGTCGCCCACGCGCGACGCGACCACCCCGACGAGGCGTGCGGAGTCGTCGCGGGGCCCGAGGGCTCCGACCGCCCGGAGCGGATCATCGAGATGCTGAACGCGGCACGCTCCCCGACGTTCTACGAGTTCGACTCGACCGAGTACAAGAAGGTCTACGACGAACTGTGGGACCGCGACGAGGAGTTCGTGGTGATCTACCACTCCCACACGGCGACCGAGGCCCACCCCTCGCGGACCGACATCACGTACGCCCAGTGGCCCCAGGCCCACTACGTCCTCGTGTCCACCCGCGAGCCCGACACCGCCGAGTTCCGTTCCTTCCGGATCATCGACGGTGAGGTCACCGAGGAACCCGTCGAGATCGTCGACGGCGGCGCCTCCGGCACGGACCGGTAGGAACGCAGCCACCCGACGGCGCCCGGCGCCACGGCCCACGGAATGCCAACGGCGGGCCGCCTGTTGGACCTGAACGCACAACAACGACCGTTAACGGAGTCACCTTCATGGCCATCGAGGTCCGCATCCCCACCATCCTGCGCAACCTGACCAACGACGCCAAGGTCGTCCAGGGGTCCGGCGACACCATCAGCGAGCTGATCAGCGACCTGGACCAGCAGTACCCCGGCATCGCGGAGCGCCTGGTGGAGGGCGGCAAGCTGCGCCGGTTCATCAACGTCTACCTGAACGACGAGGACGTCCGATTCGTGGGCGGTCTCGAAGCCAAGCTCTCCGACGGCGACAACGTGACCGTGCTGCCCGCCGTCGCGGGCGGCTCCCGCTGAGGAAGCCATGCGCTACGACTCCCTGCTCGACTCCCTCGGAGGCACGCCGCTGGTCGGCCTGCCTCGGCTCTCGCCTTCGCCGGAGGTCCGGCTGTGGGCGAAGCTGGAGGACCGCAACCCCACCGGCTCGATCAAGGACCGCGCCGCGTTCTTCATGATCGAGCAGGCCGAGAAGGACGGGCTGCTCTCCCCGGGGTGCACCATCCTGGAGCCGACGTCGGGGAACACCGGCATCTCGCTGGCCATGGTCGCCAAACTGCGCGGCTACCGCATGGTCTGCGTCATGCCGGAGAACACCTCCGGTGAACGCAAGCAGCTCCTCGCCATGTGGGGTGCCGAGGTCCACTACTCCGACGCCGCGGGCGGTTCCAACGAGGCCGTCCGGGTCGCCAAGGAGATGGCCTCGCGCAACCCCGACTGGGTGATGCTCTACCAGTACGGCAACCACGCCAACGCGCGGGCCCACTACGAGACCACCGGGCCCGAGCTGCTGGCGGACCTGCCGGAGATCACGCACTTCGTGGCGGGGCTCGGTACCACCGGAACCCTCATGGGGGTCGGCCGGTACCTGCGCGAGCACAGGCCGGACGTGCGGATCGTGGCCGCCGAGCCGAGGTACGGGGAGCTGGTCTACGGGCTGCGCAACCTCGACGAGGGTTTCGTCCCCGAGCTCTACGACGAGTCCGTCCTCACCACGCGCTTCTCCGTCCCCTCGGAGGCGGCGCTCCGGCGGACCCGCGAGCTCCTGAACAAGGAGGGCGTCTTCGCGGGCATCTCCACGGGCGGAGCCCTCCACGCGGCCCTCGGCATGGCCCGCAAGGCCGAACAGGCCGGTGAGCGGGCCGACATCGCGTTCGTCATCGCCGACGCCGGATGGAAGTACCTCTCCACCGGCGCCTACGAGGGCACCCTCGAGGAGGCGGAGGAGCGTCTGGACGGCCAGCTCTGGGCCTGATCCAGTCTCCGACGCCGCCTTGAGGCGGCGTCGCCACGGTGTCTCGGAGGCCGGTTCCCGTGGGGGACCGGCCTCCGCTCCGTCGCCCAGCAGGTCAGTTACTGTCCTGAACTCGGGAGCGGTGAATCGGTCAAATCTGGTCAATCGGTGTGAAAAATTCACACGTGATGCACGTCGCCTGAGATGCGGGCCACATTTTGTACCACCCAGGCGGTCATTGGGGTACACCCGTAACAACGGGACATCCGCAGAACCAGCCGCCCACCGCTCACCCCGCACACGTCACCAAGGGGCCACGGAAGCAGTGCGGCCGATCGAAAAGGCGACGACGACGTGCGACTCACGATTATCGGGTCCTCCGGGAGCTTCCCCGGGCCGGACAGTCCGGCCTCCTGTTACCTGGTGGAGGCGGACGGGTTCCGGCTCCTCCTCGACCTGGGCAACGGCGCCCTCGGCGCCCTCCAGCGCCACGCCGACCTGTACTCCGTCGACGCCGTCTACCTCAGCCACCTGCACACCGACCACTGCGCGGACATGTGTGCCTACTGGGTCGCCCGCATGTACTCGCCCGGCGGCGCCAAACCCCCGATCCCCGTGTACGGCCCCGTGGGCGTGGCGGACCGCCTCGCGGAGATCTACGGTCTGGACCCCGACCCCGGGATGACCGAGGTCTTCGACTTCCGCGAACTCACCCAGGGTGAGTTCCGGATCGGGCCCATGACCGCCCGCGTCGCCCGCGTCAACCACCCCGTCGACGCCTTCGGCATTCGCCTGGAGCACGACGGTGTCAGCCTCGCCTACTCCGGCGACACCGGCACCTGCGACTCACTGGTCGACCTTGCCCGCGACACCGACCTCTTCCTGTGCGAGGCGGCCTTCCACGACCACCTCGAACACCCGAAGGACATGCACCTCACGGGCAGCGAGGCGGGCGACCACGCCACCAGGGCCGGGGCGCGCAAGCTGCTGCTGACCCACCTGGTGCCGTGGAACGACGACGACATCACGCTGGCCGAGGCGCGGAGCACCTACGAGGGCCCCATCGAGCTGGCCCGGGGCGGACAGGTCCGCGAGATCGGCGTCTGACCCCGGCCGGTCCGCGGCACCGGTACTCCGACCCGACCGAAACACGGTGGGTCACGGACACACAGGGTCACGAATGCGGCAGGGCCGGGACTGTGTGAGTGGAGAAGTAGTGGGGCCCGTGTGGCACGGGTCCCACCGTCGCCGGTAGCGCCCGACTCCAGCACCGTGGAACACCGTGCCGATATACGCTCGTGTCCATGGCTCGACCTGACGGACGCGTTCCGACCCAACTCCGCCCAGTGAACATCCACCGCAACTGGCTCCGCCACGCGGAGGGCTCCGCCCTCATCGAGTTCGGGGACACCCGCGTGCTCTGCGCGGCCACCGTCGAGGACGGTGTGCCCCGTTGGCGCCGGGGCACCGGCGAGGGCTGGGTCACCGCCGAGTACGCGATGCTCCCGCGCTCCACGGACACCCGGGGCGCCCGTGAGTCCGTACGCGGCAAGATCGGCGGCCGCACCCACGAGATCTCCCGGCTGATCGGCCGCTCCCTGCGCGCCGTCGTCGACTTCAAGGCGATGGGCGAACACACCATCACCCTCGACTGCGACGTGCTCCAGGCTGACGGCGGCACCCGTACCGCCGCGGTCACGGGTGCCTACGTGGCCCTGGCCGACGCGATGAAGCACCTGCGCAAGCGGCGCAAGCTCAAGAACAACCCGCTGACCGGCTCGGTGGCCGCCGTCAGCGTCGGCGTGGTCCAGGGCCAGCCCCGGCTGGACCTGAACTACCTGGAGGACTCGGTCGCCGACACCGACATGAACGTCGTGCTCACCGGCGACGGGAAGTTCGTGGAGGTGCAGGGCACCGCCGAGGGCCAGGGCGCCGCCTTCGACCGCGAACTGCTGAACAAGCTGCTCGACCTCGCCGCCGGCGGGTGCGAGGAGCTGACCGCCATCCAGAAGAAGGCCCTGTCGGAGTGACTGTCGCGAGCGGGGACGGTCCTGAGGACCGGCTCCGCTCCCAGGGGGAGGAAGCCCCTTGAGGACCAACGGTGAGAGTGGAGGAGGCACGGTGAAGCTCGTCCTTGCGACGCGTAACGCGAAGAAGGTGCCGGAGATGCGCGCCATCCTGGCCGAGGCCGGTGTGTCGGCGGAGGTCCTGGCCCTGGACGCGTTCCCGGACGCGCCCGAGGTGCCCGAGACCGAACCCTCCTTCATCGGCAACGCCCTGCTCAAGGCACGGGCGATCGCGGCGCACACGGGGCTCCCGGCCGTCGCGGACGACTCCGGTCTCAGCGTGGACGAACTCCGGGGCATGCCCGGGGTGCTGTCCGCCCGTTGGGCCGGGCGGTTCGGCGGGGGCGACCAGGACCGGGCCAATCTGGACCTGGTGCTGGACCAGCTCGCCGACACCCCCGCCGACCGCAGGGGAGCGGAGTTCGTCTGCGCCGCGGTCCTGGTGATGCCGGACGGGATCGAGGCCGTGGCGGAGGGTGTCCTGCGGGGCCGACTGGTCGGCGAACGCCGGGGGGAGAACGGGTTCGGCTACGACCCGGTCTTCGTCCCCGAGGGGGAGACCCGTACGGCGGCCGAGCTGTCGCCCGAGGAGAAGAACGCGATCAGCCACCGGGGGATCGCCTTCCGGCAGCTCGCCAGAGAGCTGGCGGAGATCGTCTGAGCGATCCGACCGGGATTCCGGTCGGATCGCCGGTGGTTGAGGGCGGGGAGGGGTCGAGTCGGGCCCTCCCCGCCCTCGCTCGTCCTCCGGGACCGGAGCAGGGACGAAGGAAGCGGAAGAGAAATCGCCGCGCCGTGTTTGGCGGGAGCGCGGTTGGGCAGGATGGTCAATGTCTGACAAGCAAGCCACGCGAACCGCCGGTCCCCGTGTGTGGGACCGAGTCGAACGGGGCGTCGCTCCGCGGACCAGCGAGGAACCCGGGATCACGGGGGCTTCCGGGTCGGCGCGGAACGTTCGGAAGATCGGGATCCCTCCCACGGTCCGGACGGATTTGACGTCCGACGGTTCAGCTACCTAGACTCACCGAGTCGCTGCGGGACGGCGAGCGGGACCCCACGGGTCTCGACTCGGAACCGGGCCGCGGATCACCGACAACCTCCTTCACAGGCACGATGGTTCGAGCAGTCGCTCGGGGCATGTAGGCTCAGGGAGTTGCTTCAAAAGCCCGGCGGAAACGCGGGGCGGAAGAAGCACCGGGAATTCTTTCTCCGGATCAGGTTTGAAGCGAAAACGCCGATTTGGCGGGGCGCGGAACACCTGATAAAGTAAAGACA
>NZ_JAGPXK010000044.1:0-21255 GCF_018070675.1 Nocardiopsis sp. B62
TCTTGGTAGCGGGGACAGGATTTGAACCTGCGACCTCTGGGTTATGAGCCCAGCGAGCTACCGAACTGCTCCACCCCGCGTCGTTGTGATCTCTACTTTAGGGCCTTTTGCCCCAGGTGGCAAATCGGTTTTTTTGGAGCTAAACCGATCGGAGATCCACCCGTTGGTCCTGGTCAGCTTCCCGACCGGGCCTATTGGCTACTCTACCAGGCTTTCCTCGCGGTCCGCACCGGCATTTTCGCCGCGCACACACATTGGCAGCCAAAGAGCCACCGATATGCGCTTCCCGAAACACCCGCCGAAGAGGATGGGCCGGGAAAAGCACCGGACCCGGGATTTCTCCCGGGTCCGATCTTGGTAGCGGGGACAGGATTTGAACCTGCGACCTCTGGGTTATGAGCCCAGCGAGCTACCGAACTGCTCCACCCCGCGTCGTTGTGTCTTCAGATTAGCGCGCCCCGGCGGGAAAGCCAAATCGACCTGCGCGGGCGCTCCCCTGCCCCGTCCGTGCCCCGTTCCCGGTGAGGTCCGGAGGGCCCACACGGGGTCCCGACACGGGAACGGGGCGGGACCCCGGAAGGTCCCGCCCCGTCGTACTCGGCGCCCCAGTGGGTGGACGGTACGGCTACGGACTAGTCGCCCGCGGCCTCCTCAAGGGCCTCAAGAGCCTCACGCAGGCGCTCGTTGGCCTCGTCGTTGGACTCCTGGGCTTCCTCCCAGGCCTCCACGGCCTCGTTGAGGGCCTCGGTGAGGTCGCTGGGCTCGCTGTCGCCCGAACCGGCCTCGGAGGTCTCCTCCTCCTCGGTGCCCTGCTCGGCGTCCGGGTCCGGCAGCGGACCCTCGCCGCCCTCGAACAGGTTGTTCAGGGCGTCCTGGAGGTTGCTGCCGATGGCGACCTCCTCACCGAATCCGACCATGACCTGCTGGAGCAGCGGGAAGGACGCCGCTCCGCCGCCACCGGCCTGCACGTAGAGGGGCTCCACGTAGAGCAGACCGCCCGCGAACGGCAGGGTCAGCAGGTTGCCTCGGGTCACCTCGGCGTTGGACTGCTCCAGCGGGAGCAGGACCTCACGCACGTCGGCGTCCGAGTCGAACGCGTTCTGCACCTGCCCGGGACCGAAGATCACCGTGCTCCGGGGCAGCTCCAGCAGCTTCAGCTTCCCGTACTCCTCGGACTCCGGGTTGCTGTCCACCGCCATGAACGCGGCCAGGTTCTCACGGTTGTTCGGCACGAACGTGGTGGTCAGCGAGAAGCTGGGCTCTTCCGAACCGGGGAAGTTGATGGTCTGGCGGTAGGGCGGCTCGGAGACCTCGCCCTCCCGGGTCGGGTCGTTGGGAACCGACCAGAAGTCCTGACCACCGTAGTAGGACGCGGCGTCCGTCACGTGGTACTCGCGCATGATCTCGCGCTGCACCTTGAACAGGTCGTCCGGGTAGCGCAGGTGCTGGATGAGCTCCTCGCTCATCTCGTCCTTGTTGACCACCGTGCCCGGGAAGGCGCCCTCCCAGGTCCTGAGGACGGGGTCCTCGTCGTCCCAGCCGTACAGGGTGACGGTGCCGTCGTAGGCGTCGACGGTGGCCTTCACCGAGTTGCGGATGTAGTTGACCTCGTTGCCCGGCAGCGCGCCGACCTGCTGCGCCGAACCGTCGGTGAAGGTGTCGGTCACCGCCTGCGTGAAGTCGACCCGGTTGGCGTACGGGTAGCCGTCCGAGGTGGTGTAGCCGTCGACGATCCACACGACCTTGCCGTCCACGACCGCCGGGTAGGGGCGGCTGTCGACGGTGAGGAACGGGGCGACCTTCTCCACGCGGTCCAGCGGGTCGCGCTCGTAGATGATCCGCGAGTCGCTCGTGATCGCGCTGTTGAGCAGGATGCTCGTTTCCTGGTACTTGATCGCGTACAGGATGCGGTCGAAGAAGTTGTTCAGCGGCACGCCGCCGTCACCGTCGTAGCGGTTGTAGGCCTGCGAACCGCCTGCCGGGTCCTCCTCGGCGTTCTCCTCGGTGGCCTCGGCGTCCTCCGCCGGGGCCTCTTCTCCGCCGTCCTGGCCGTCCGAGGGCGCACGCGCCTCGTCCGGACTCGGGCTGGCATCGACCGCGTCCTCGAGCGTGGGGACGTCGGGCTCGTCCGAGGCGGGGTCGACCGGGTAGTCGTACTCCTCCTCGGCCTCGACGATCACGTAGTCGGCGCCCTCGCGGCCGTAGTAGATCCTCGGCTCGTACTCGCCGACGACCTCGCTCAGCTCACCGCGCGGCGGGATGTTGTACTCGGTGAAGACCGGGCGGCCCTCGTTGTCGATCAGGTTGCCCGCGGCGGCGACCATGCCGAAGCCGTGGGTGTAGATCAGGTGGCGGTTGAGCCAGTTGTCCTGGTCGGCGGGCGGGCCGTCCAGCTCACGCACGGCGACGATCGTGTCGATCAGGTTGCCGTCGGCGTCCGGGTAGCGGTCCACCTCCAGCACGTCCGGGAACTGGTAGAAGCCACGGACCTGCTGCATCTGCTGGAAGGTCTGCGAGACCACGGCCGGGTCGGCCAGACGCACGCTCGGGATCGTGTCGGCCTCGGCCGCCAGTTCCTGGGGCGTGAGCTCCGTGGTGGCGTCGTAGGTCTCCACCTCGGCGTCGGCGATCCCGTACGCCTCGCGCGTGCTCTCGATGTTGCGCTCGATGTAGGGGCTCTCCAGGCGCTGCTCGTTCGGGCTGACCTGGAAGCGCTGGACGATCTCGGGGTAGGCCACACCGACGACCACGCCGGACAGCACGAGCAGTCCGAGGGAGGCCACCGGGATCATCGTGTTCTTGAAGGCGATGTTGGCGAAGAACAGGACGGCGCAGATGACCGAGATGACCGTGAGGATGGTCAGTGCGGTCTTGACCGCGTTCACGTCCGTGTAGGAGGCACCGAAGGTGTAGCCCCGGTCGGAGAAGACCAGCCCGTAGCGGTCCAGCCAGTAGGAGCCCGCGCGCAGCAGCACGAACAGGCCCAGCAGCACCGACAGGTGCACGCGGGCGGCGGGGGTGGCGCGCTGCCCGGAGTCGTTCTGGAGGCGGACCCCGCCGTACAGGTAGTGCACGATCACGGCGGCGATGAACGCCAGGATGACGGCCGCGTACAGGTAGCCGAGCAGGATGCGCAGGAACGGGTAGGTGAACGCGAAGAACGCGATGTCCATGCCGAACTCGGGGTCGTTCACCCCGAAGTCCACGCCGTTGACGAACTGGAGGTAGGAGCGCCAGTCACCGCTGGCGGCCGCGCCGGCCAGGAGCGCCAGGGCGCCGACCGCGATCCAGAAGAAGAGCTTGCGGTGCGGGTCGATGGACTGCCGGTAGCGGTCCAGGCCCTGCTGCTCCAGACTCATCGGTCTGATACCGGGCCGGGCCCGGTAGGCGAAGAAGATACTCGCGCCGACGATGACGGCCATCACGAGTGCCGCGACGGCGAAGAGCAGGACTCGGGTCCACAGTTCGGTCAGGAAGACCGAGGTGTAACCGACGGAACTGAACCACTTGTAGTCGGTCCAGAAGTTCGCGGCGAACATCAGCCCCGCGATGATGACGACCACGGTCGCCGCGACTGGCGCGAGCAACCTTGATCGGCGAGGCATACGCGCAGGTGGTGCGCCGGGCGATCGGAAGCTCACGCCTCCCCCTCGTTCTGGCTTGGTAGGTGCGTTGGTTGCGCGTGTGGCGCCTTCATTACTGAAAACTTAATCGGTGGCCGTCAGGTTCCCGAAATCGCCCTCCACCCGGTGACAAGGCTGCATCGTTGGTGTATCGGAGTCGCATCCTGAGGGCACGGTGCGACCCTACTGCCGCCGAACGGGCCCGGCGAGGTTCCCACATCGGCGACCATGGAAACGTGTCGAACATTCGCGAAGCAGTCATGGACCTGGAACGCCACGCCGCCGAGCAGGGGTGGGACCGCCCTTTGGGGCTGTACGCCCTGGTCCCCACCTCGGAGCTGCTGGCGGCGGAGCCCGCGCTGGCGAGTCTGCTGGGGATCGACTCCCCGGCCGACCCCGACGAGCTGACCCCGGTCGAGCAGGAGGCGCTGTCTCCGGACGTGCCGCTTGAGGAGGCGCTGGGGCGCATCCTGTGGCCCGAGGGCGTGGCCGGGTGCGCGCTGGTCATGGAGCGCCTGGTGGTGAAGGGCTCGGACGAGACCCTGGCCGCCGGGGAGGACCCCTCCGCCTCCGGCAAGGAGACCGAGGAGATCCGCATGGTCGCGGGTGTGCTGCGAAACGGTTCGCGGCACTGCGCCATGCGGATGCGCAGCCACGACACCGAGTCCGAGGTGCTCAACGGCCCGGACCTGATCCCCGCCCTGACCTCCGCGCTGGCGCTCACCCTCGACCTGGACGAGGAGCTCCCCCAGAAGGAGAGCTGACCCCCACCCGTACGAAAGGACCCCCGGACCGCACGGTCCGGGGGTCCTCCCATGTGCTCTTGCTGCTCACTCGGCTTCGCAGCGGGGCAGTTCGCCCTCTCCACCCCGGATGACGTCCAGGGCGTCCATGGCGTCGGTGAGGGTCTCGACCCGGACGACGTCGAGGTCGCCGTAGGCGGCGGACTGGGAGACCTGGGAGCAGCTGTCGGCGGCGACGAAGAAGTACTCGGCGCCGTCGCGCTTGGCGCTGACCATCTTCTGCGGGATGCCGCTGATCCCGCCGACCTGGCCGTCGGAGGAGATGGTGCCGGAGCCCGCGATGCTGGCCCCTCCGGTGATGCTCTCCTCGCTGAGCCGGTCGATGATCCCGAGGGCGAACATCATGCCCGCGCTGGGTCCGCCGATCTCGCCCACGGAGATGGAGACGTCGACGGGGAAGTCCATGTCGTCGGCGATGAGGACGCCCACCGCGGCGTTGCCCTCGTCACCCTCGACGGTGTCCATCTCGACCTCGACCTCGTCGCCGTCGCGATCCAGGACGAGCCCGACCGGTTCGCCGGGGGCGCGGTCGCCGACCCGGTCCACCACGTAGGAGCTGCCCACGAGTTCCTCGGTGTCGGTGCCACTGGTGTGCGTGGGGACCTTCTCGCCGTCCACCTCGATGATGCGGTCTCCCGGCTCGACGACCCCGTCGGCGGGCATGTCCGGGACGGTGTCGGCGACCAGCGGGATCGCCTCGTAGTCGATGTTGAGCTGGTTGAGTGCCGCGGCGGTGGCGTCGGTCTGCGAGTCGTTCATCTGGAGGGACTGCCGCTCGGTGACCTCCTCGGGGGACCGCCCGGCCGGGAACAGGAGTTCCTCGGGCAGCACCGCCTGGCTCGGTGAGAGCCAGGCCGTCACGAGGGTGAAGAGGTTGAGCCGGTGGTCGGGGCCGCCCGCGTACTGGACGGTCACCATGGAGAGCGATCCGTCGTGCTCGTAGTTCTCGGCGCCCTCGACACCGATGACGGGCTCGCCGCCCTCCTGCTGTCCCAGAGTGTCCAGCGTGACGCCCGGGGCCGCGACGAGGTAGGGCATGGGCAGGAAGAGGCTGCCGTACCCGAGCCCGGCAAGCAGGACGAGAGCGGCTACAAGGGTCATGACACGACGAACCATGCTGACACCTTAGAGCCCTCCGGGACCTGGAGGGTGGACTCAGGGCGAGCCGACCCACTCCGTCCCGCCGTCCTCGAAGGCCTGGTTCTTCCAGATGGGCACCTGGGCCTTGAGGTCGTCGATGAGCCTGCGACAGGCCGCGAAGGCCTCCTCACGGTGGGCTGCGGAGGCCGCGACGACCACGGCGAGGTCCCCGATCTCCAGGTCTCCGACGCGGTGCGTGGCGGCCATCCGCACGACCGGTCGGCCCGGTGCCGTGGTGTCGTTCAGCACCTTCTCCATGACGACACGCAACTGCGCCTCGACGGAGGGGTGTGCCGAGTAGGACAAGGCGGCGACGTCGCGCCCGTGGTCGTGGTCGCGCACCGTGCCGATGAAGACGGCGGTGCCGCCCGCCCTGGGATCGGACACGGCCGCCAGGACCTCGTCGACGGACAGGGGCGTGTCGCGTACGGCCGCGAGAGTGATCTGTTCCACCTGGAAACCGTATCAAGCGGTCGGATCAGGACTTCCCACGCTTGCGCAGGTGGCGGATGGCGGCGGCGGTCCCGATGGCCGCGGCCGCCGCACCGGCCGCACCGGCGGCGGTGATGGTGACCTCCTTGCGGCCGAGGCTGCGCCCCGCGATCGCGTGCTTGCCGCTCTTGGACTCCAGGAGGACGGCCAGCGCGGACTCGTTGTCGTGGGCGGGCTTCCATCCGGCCTCGCGCAGGGACGCGCCGTCCACCACGCACGGGTAGACGAGGAACTTGATCTCGCCCGCGGCGGCCGGGGTGATGCGGGCCTGGTGCAGGCGGCGGACGGCCCCGAAGGCGAGGTTGGCGGGGACCTCGAAGTGCTTCATCCCGGCGATCTCCTCCACCTCCCCCTGGGTGAGGGAGCCCTCGCTGCCCACGGCGACCACGCCGTCGGTGCCGGTCACGTCGTGCAGGGCGCAGTGGGCGAGCGCGGAGGCGAGGTCGTTCTCGTGACAGAACTGCCAGTGCTGCTCGTGGCCCTTGACGGTGAGGAGCCGGGGCGCGGAGAAGTGGCGGCTGAGGAGGGTGTCCAGTTCGGGGCCGACGAGCGGCGCCGGTCGCACCACGGTGACGCTCAGGCCGGGGTGGGCTCGGCGGGCCCGCTCGGCCAGCTCCTCGACCTCGGCGAAGTCTCCCATGAGCCCCTCGCTGTTGTCCGAGACGCGGGTGGCGTTCTCGGGCAGGGGCACCGGGTTGTCGGGGGCGGCGCCGTAGACCATGGTGCTGGTGATGAGGAGGACTCTGGGTACGCCCGACGCGGCGGCGGCCGTCAGCACGGTCTGGGCGGCCCGGATGTTGTGGGCCCGGCGCGAGGACGGCCGGGTCTCCAGGGAGCGGTCGTCGGCGGTGTGCACGAGGACGTCGATCCCGTGCAGACGCGAGACCAGCCCGGGGTCCTGGACGTCGGCGATGCGCCAGGTCACGCCGCGCAGGTCGGCGAACTGGTCGTCGATCGCCACGACCTCGCGAGCGGAGATGGAACCTTCTGGCGTGGCCAGGCGTTGCACGAGGAGTCGGCCCACTCCGGAGGCGGCACCGGTGACCGCCACCACCATGCCCGCCCTATCCGAGGGGCTGTGCTGTGGGCGAACCTGGCTGCTTTCGGTATTCACTCCGGGCGACTCCCAGCTAACGTGACAGTGGAGACCAAACCTAATCCTGCCTGAGGTCTGATTGTGAGCGACCTGCCTTTCGGTTTCAGCATGCCGAACGATCCCGATGACGAGTCCGGACGCCGTTCAGGCGACTCCGGCTCGGGTGCCGGCAGCGGCGGCCCGGGCGGGGGGAACCCCGGAATGCCGGACGGATTCCCGTTCGGCGACCCGCAACAGATGGCCAACATGCTCCGCCAGTTCGCGGACATGATGTCGTCCCAGCCCGCCCCCGGTGCGCCGGAGGCCGGCCAGACGTCCTCGACGTCCGGCATCAACTGGGACATGGCCAAGAACATCGCGCGGCACGCGGTGTCCCAGAAGGGGGACCCGAGCGTGCCGCCCGCCGACTACGCACGGATCGAGGAGGCACTGCGCCTCGCCGACCTGTGGCTCGACCAGGCTACCGACCTGCCCTCGGGGCTCCAGACCGCCCAGGCCTGGAGCCGGTCGGAGTGGATCGAGAAGACGATGGACTCGTGGGCGCAGCTGTGCGACCCACTGACCGCCAAGACGGTCCAGGCCATGGGGCAGAACCTCCCTGAGGAGATGGCTTCCATGGCCGGTCCGCTGCTGGGGATGATCCAGCAGATGGGCGGCATGATGGTCGGCCAGCAGGCCGGTCAGGCCATCGGTGAGCTCGCCCAGGAAGTGATCGGAACCACCGATATCGGTCTTCCGCTCGCAGGTGAGGGCAACGCCGCGCTGCTGCCCTCGGGGGTGGCCCGCTTCAGCGAGGGCCTCGAGATCCCCGAGGACGAGGTGCGCCTCTACCTCGCCGCGCGCGAGGCGGCCGTTCACCGGCTGTACGCGCACGTGCCGTGGCTGCGTTCCCACGTGTCACGGCTGGTCGAGGAGTACGCGGCCGGGATGTCCTTCGACGTCAGCGGCCTGGAGGACAAGCTCGGCGAAGTCGACCTCTCCAACCCCGAGGCGCTCCAGGAGGCCCTGTCCGGCGGCATGGGCACCGAGGGTCTGCTCCAGCCGGAGGACACCCCCCAGCAGAAGGCCGCGCTGAAGCGCCTGGAGACCACCCTCGCCCTGATCGAGGGCTGGGTGGCGACCGTGGTGTCCTCGGCCGTGTCCGAGCGCCTGCCGCAGTCCGGCGCGCTCGCGGAGACCACCCGGCGCCGCCGCGCCACCGGTGGGCCCGCCGAGCACACCTTCGCCGCCCTGGTCGGCCTGGAGCTTCGTCCGCGCCGTCTGCGTGAGGCGGGGGCGCTGTGGGCCGCGCTGGAGGAGGCCCGGGGCGTGGAGGGCCGGGACGCCGTGTGGCACCACCCGGACCTGATGCCCACCGCCGACGACCTGGACGACCCGGACGGGTTCGTGAACGGACGCGGCGAGTTCGAGGGCACGGACTTCGACATCTCGTCGCTGACCGACCCGGACGGCTCCGAGCGGCCCCGGCCCGGCGACGACGAGGACGGCAAGTAGGTGGGCCTGCACTCCGACGCGCGCTCGGTGCTGGACGCGTGGACCGCGCCCGACGCCGGGCAGGAGGAGCTGCGCCGCTCCTACCTCGACCACCTCGACGCCCACGGTGACGCCATGTGGCGCTCCTGCCTGCCCGGTCACCTGACCGCGAGTTCGGCGATCGTGTCCGACGACGGTTCCCGGGTGGCGCTGGTGCTGCACCGGGTCCACCGGATGTGGTTGCAGACCGGCGGCCACTGCGAGACCGAGGACGCCACCCTGGGCGGCGCCGCCATGCGGGAGGCCACCGAGGAGTCCGGGATCCGGGGTCTGACCCTGCTGCCGGAGCCGGTGCGGCTGGACCGCCATGCGGTGCCGTGCGGCGGGGGCAGCTTCCACCTGGACGTGCAGTACGCGGCGGTGGCCCCGGCCGACGCCGTGCTGGTCCGCGATCCGGACGAGTCCGCCGGACTGGACTGGTTCCCGGTGGGCGACCTGCCCGAGCCCAGTGACGACTCCGTCCGGGCCCTGGTCGACGCCGCCGTCCTCGCGGTCCGCGCGCACCGGTGGATCAACGCCACGAGCTGAACCGCCCGAGGAGGCCCGCCCGGAGAAGACTCCGGACGGGCCTCCTTCGTGGGTACCGAGTCCGATGACGGCCGACCGGTCGTGGACGCCACAAGGAGACGGGAAAGACCATGAACCACCGGCGCGCTGCGAGGCGTTCGCAGTGTCTCTGATCACCGTGCTGGGGCTCCTGGGCGGGCTGGTCCTGGTCGTGCTGGCCAAACGGGCCCGCAAGGCCGCCGAGCGGCTCCTGGCCGACGAACGCTCGGGGCTGGTGGGGCCGCGCGAGGTCGCACGCGCCCGGGTGGAGCAGAAGCGGCGGTCGCTGCGGCTGGGCCAGATGGTCTGCGGATTCATGGGAGTGCTGCTGGTGGCGGTCCTGGGGCGGGCCGCCGTCTCCGGCGCGTGGGGCGGGACCACCCTCTACTACGCCGCCGTGTTCGGGGTGCTGCTCGTGGTGAGCGCCCTGGTCCTAGCGCGCGTCGCGGCCGACGTCAGGGCCGCCGAACAGGAACTCGACGCGTCGGGCGGCTGAGCGGGCGGGAACGGCATGGGAGTTCCGAGCCACTACGGCACGGAAGCAGGCCCCCTACTCCTCGAAGGCGACCTCGTCGGGTTCGAGAGCCTCGGGGGGTTCCCCGTGGTCGCAGTCCGAGCGGCTGCCCGCACTGAACCCCTCCAGGTAGCCGCGGGCCCGGTCTGCCTTGGGGTAGCGGCGGACCAGCTCCCAGAAGTCGCGGCCGTGATGCGGGATGCGCAGGTGCGCGAGCTCGTGCACGAGGACATAGTCCACCACCCAGGAGGGCATCCCAGCCACGCGGCGGGAGATCCGGATGCTGCGGGTGTCCGGGGTGCACGAACCCCAGCGGGAGTTCTGGTTGTCGACCCAGCGGACGCTCTCGGGCAGGTGCGACCCGTCCAGGTAGCGTTCGGCCAGTTCCACCGCGCGGTCCTGGAGCTCCCGGTCACCGGGGTGCCTCCGGCCCTCTCGGGCCTGGAGCTTTTGCAGCATCTGGTTCACCCAGCGCTTTTCCTCTGCGCGGGAGAACGTCGCGGGCACGAGGACGACCGTGGTGTCCCCGTCCCTGTAGGCCGACACGGTGCGGCGGCGACGAGGACTGCGTCGTACCTCGACTTTGGTGTTCGAGGGCACAATGTTTACGGTATCCGAGGGAGGCCCTCTCGAACAGGTGTGGGTTGTCCGGATATGTGATTTCTTTCGCGCCGTGTCCGGCCCGGGTGTTCGCGGGGCGAAACGGAGTCCCGTCACGGATTCCCCTCTGACCAGGGGGCTTCGGGCCTGGTGAGAGGGCACATACCGGGGCTGGATTCGGGGGCCGCTGGCGGTTTTGGTTACACAAACGAGACCGAACGGCGCGCTCCGGGCGCCCTTCGGTCTCGTCTGTTCACTCACCCGTCAGTCGGCGTCAACACAGCCGTGACCACGCGATTTCCATGATCGCCTGCTCCGCACGACGCTCCTCGCGCTGACGGGCGCGCAGCTGTCGGGCTCCGAGACGTCTGATCTGACGCTCGCGCGGCTCCTCGTCGGTCCGCTCCACCATCTGCATGAGTTCCTGCATCATCGTTTCGAGTCCTTCGGTTTCGTTGGTTCCAGGGGTGGTTCAGGCCGCTACCGGGGCGGGGTTCTTGCGGGGACGGCCACGCGGACGCTTGCGCGCCACGACCTGACCGGAGACGAGCAGCTGCCCGCCCCAGACGCCCCACGGCTCACGCCGTTCGAGAGCGTCCGCCAGGCACTGCTCCCTGATGGGGCAGGAACCGCAGATCGCCTTGGCCGCCTCGACCTCCGCGGGGGACTCCGCGAAGAACAGGTCCGGCTCCATACGGCAGGGGATTTCGACCTCGCCCAGCTGGGGCGCTTCCAGGACCGACGCGAGCATCGGTGCCCTCCAAGATCTTTGATCGTTCGTACAACGCGGTCGGTGTTCAGTCACCGGAACGGGTCCGGTGAGGGACTCGGACTTGCGATGCCGCCGCCTTCTCCCTCGTCCCTGGGGGACGGAGAGCCAACGGAGATACAAAGAAAGCCGCGGCCCCTGTGTCGGGGTCCGCGGCCACGGTCGAGGATCTCGGCCTGTGCTGCTCTAGGCCGGAATCTTCCGTGGACACTCCCCCGATGCGCCATAGCGCGGGGTTTCGTGCGATGCCTTGGTGACGCCACCGGTGAACTTGCCGCGATCAAGGGCAGGCTCGGACTCGTGGCGCGGTTCGCCGACGACACCGGATCCGGACACACCGGTCCCCTGGAGCACGGAGCCAGATCCAACGAGCTGGACCATGCCGAGGGCCTGGATGCCGTTCTGGGCGCGCAGGCGACCGCCGATGGTGCTACCGCTCAGGCCGATGCCCGACACGACTCCTGTCGGGAGCGGACGCCAAGCAGCCTCGGAAGCGAGGGTCAACGAGGTCATCGTGTTCATCTCCGTGGTGTTCATTTGATCGGGCACCTCCTTCAAAGTCGGGTACAGGGTCTCGCACCTGTACCGAGAGCGGCTGGTTCGACGAGTACACACTACGGGCCGCTCACAAAGATCGGCAACCTATTTTTGACCTGGGAAAACGTCCGCATCCGGCCAGAACCCGACGGGAATGGCGAAGGGCCCGGGAACGTTGCTCCCGGGCCCTTCACGAACTCCCCTAGGACCAGCCCTCCGCGTCCACGACGCGGATCATGCCCTCCTGGACCACGGAGCAGACGAGTTGTCCGTCACGGGTGTAGACAAGGCCTCGCGCCAGCCCACGAGCGCCCTGGGCTGTCGGTGACTCCTGTGCGTACAGGAGCCACTCGTCGGCGCGGAACGGCCGATGGAACCACATCGCGTGGTCGAGGCTGGCCATGGCTATGCCCGCGAACGACCTGCCGTGCCGCAGCAGCACCGTGTCCAGCAGGGTCATGTCCGAGGCGTACGTCATGAGGCACACCTGGGTGAGGCGGTCGTCCGGCAGTTCGCCGTCCACCTTGAACCACACCGGGTTGCTGGCCGTGCGCAGGTCGGGGTCGCGTTCGGCCTCGAACGACATCGCACCCACCGGACGCGTCTCGATGGGGTGCCACTGCACGAAGTTGGGCACCTTCCCGAATGCCTCGCGCAGCCGCTCCCGGGTGCTGAGCAGGTCCTCCGGCGGCGGCACGTCCGGCATGGGGATCTGGTGGTCGAGCCCGGGCTCCTCCTTGTGGAAGGAGGCCGAGAGCGTGAAGATCGGCTTGCCGTGCTGGACGGCCACGACCCGGCGGGTGGTGAACGAACGCCCGTCGCGGACCCGGTCGACCTCGTACACGATCGGCACGGTGGGGTCGCCGGGCCGTATGAAGTAGGCGTGCAGGGAGTGCACGTACCGTTCGGCGGGCACCGTCCGCCCCGCCGCCACGAGCGCCTGACCGGCGACCAGACCGCCGAAGACCCGCTGCGGTCCCTCCGCGGGGCTGATCCCCCGGAAGATGTTGACCTCGATCCGCTCCAGATCAAGGACCCTCAGCAGGTCGGCCAGCGACTGGCCCCTGAGTTCGGCGTCGTGTTCACTCATCCTCGTCCTCTCCGTCCCCGGCCTCCCCCGCCGGTTCCCTCCCTGCGACCAGCGCGAGCACCGCCTCACCGTAGCGGTCCAGCTTGGTCGGACCCACCCCGGACACCGCCGTGAGCTGGGAAACGCTGGAGGGCTCCTGCTCGGCGATGGCCAGGAGGGTGGCGTCGGTGAAGATCACGTAGGCGGGCACCTTCTGCTCCTGGCTGGTGTGCTTGCGCCAGTCACGCAGCCGCTCCAGGAGTGCCTCGTCGTAGGTGGAGGGGCAGTCGAGGCAGCGGCCCAGCTTGCGTTCGGTGGCGTCGGAGACCACATTGGAGCAGACCCGGCAGCGCACCACGCCGCCCTTGCGGCGCTCGCGGCGGTTGGCGGTGGAGGGCGAGGCGGGACGGAGTCCGTCGAGGAACCGGGAGGGCTTGCGGCTTTTACGGCCGCCCGGGGAGCGCGAGAGCGACCAGGACATGGCCAGGTGTTCGCGGGCGCGGGTGACCCCCACGTAGAAGAGCCTGCGCTCCTCTTCCACCTGTTCGTCGGTCTCGGCGTAGATGATCGGGATCATGCCTTCGGTGAGGCCCACGAGGAAGACGGCGTCCCACTCCAAACCCTTGGCGGAGTGCAGGGAGGCGATGGTCACGCCCTCGAACCCGGGGACGTGCTCGGTGGCCATACGCGTCTCCAGCTCCTCGACGAACGCGCCCATGGTGGCGGCGCGCCCGTCGGGGCCGGGTTTGGCCGCCATGTCCTCGGCGAGCTGGGCGAGCGCGGACAGCGACTCCCAGCGTTCCCGGGCCTGGCGGCCCTCGGGGGCGCTGTCGGTGAGTCCCATCTGGGAGAGCAGGCTCCGCACCGTCGCGACCAGGGGTTCGGCCACCTCGTCGGCGGCGCCGTGCCGGGCCCCGCGCAGCGTGTGCACGGCCTGCTTGATCTCGGGGCGCTCGAAGAAGCGGGTGGTACCGCGCACCGTGAACGGGACGCCCTCGTCCGCGAGCGCCTGCTCGTAGGAGGCCGACTGGGAGTTGGTGCGCACCAGCACCGCGATCTGGCTGGCCGGGGTGCCGTCCTCCAGCAGGACGCTGATCTTGCGGGCGACCCCGGTGGCCTCGGCGGGCTCGTCGTCGTACTCCTGGTACAGGGGGTCCGGGCCGTCGGGGCGCTGCGCCCGCAGGGTGAGGTGGTTGGCGGAGGTGGTGTCCCTGGCCTGCGCGATGACGTGGTTGGCCACCCGCACCACCTGGGGGGTGGAGCGGTAGTCGCGGACCAGCCGGACGACGGTGGCGTGCGGGTAGCGGTTGGCGAACCCGGTGAGATAGCCGGGGGTGGCCCCCGCGAACGAGTAGATGGTCTGGCTGGGGTCGCCGACCACGCACAGGTCGTCGCGGTCGCCCAGCCAGGCGTCCAGGAGGAGCTTCTGGAGCGGGTTGACGTCCTGGAACTCGTCCACGACGAAGTACCGGTACTGGTCGCGGACCCGCTGGGCGATGGCCGGGTACTCGGTGATCATCCCGGCTGTGAGTTCGAGCATGGACTCGAAGTCGAGGAGGTTGTGCTCACGGCACAGCTCCTCGTAGGCCTCGAAGACCCGGGCGACCTCACCGGTGTTCATCGGGGCCTGCCGCCCTGCCTTGGCCACGGCCTTGTCATAGTCGCTGGGGCGCACCTGGGTGACCTTCGCCCACTCGATCTCGCTTGCGAGGTCGCGCAGCCCGAGCCGGTCCGGCTGCTGACCCACCGAGTTGGCCGCGCGCGCCACCACGGAGAGCTTGCTGTCGATGAGCTTGGGCTTCTCCCCGCCGATCACCTGCGGCCAGAAGAACCCGAGCTGGCGCAGGGCGGCCGCGTGGAAGGTGCGGGCCTGGACCCGGGGGGCGCCCAGGGAGCGGAGCCGACCGCGCATCTCCCCGGCTGCACGGGCGGTGAAGGTGACCGCGAGGATCTGCTGTTCGGAGACGACCCCGCTGGCGACGGCGTGCGCGATCCGGTGGGTGATGGCCCTGGTCTTCCCCGTTCCGGCACCGGCGAGGATGCACACGGGTCCGCGCAGGGCGCGCGCCGCCTCGGTCTGTTCCGGGTCCAGTCCCTCCAGGACGCGGTCGGGGTCCATGGTGCTCCTGAATCTGGTTGGGGAGGCTGCGTCCGCCGGGGCGGCTGACTCGCCGTGGGCGCACAGTCTCTCAAGTATCGGTCGTCACCGGGAGCGGATGGGCCGGGTGCGGGTGTCGGCCGCGGGGCCGAACCCGCGAGCTGCGCGAACAGTCCGGGCCACACATTCCAGAACCAGGAGGCCCTGTGAGGCGTCCCACGTTGTGTCGCACGGTCATGGGAAGCGGCGGGACCCCCTTGGTGTTGGAATGGGCGTACCGATCCCCAAACATGACCGTCGACCAGGAAGACGTGAGCGAGATGACGAGTACGGGCACCGAACGATTCACGATGTACAGCACCCCCTGGTGCGGGTACTGCAAGCGCCTCAAGAGCCAGCTCTCCCGTGAGGGCATCGCGGTGCGCGAGGTGAACATCGAGGAGAATCCGGAGGCCGCGGAGTACGTCATGAAGGTCAACAACGGGAACCAGACGGTCCCCACGGTGGTCTTCAGCGACGAGACCGCGATGACCAACCCGTCGCTCGCTCAGGTGAAGAAGAAGTTGGCCGAGCTGTCCTGAGGACGAACGGCGCGGGCCGCCCTGGTGCGGCCCGCGCGGCGGGACCCCTCCCCCTAGGGGTGGACTCCCCCGAGTTCCGTACGGCGGCGAGGTCGGCACCGTAGCGCGGACGATGACGGGGAGTGTTGAGTGGGGGACGATATGAGGCCTCATGACGTGGCGGTCACCGACACGGTGACCGTCGAAGTGGTGCGACGCACCCCGAACGGGTGGCGCGTTGGCACCGAACAGCACGGGCACGAGGCTCCTGACCTGGTCAGCGCCATGGTCCTGGCGGATCTCCTCACGTCCGAGGCGGGGACCGGGCGTCCTCGCACGCAGGCGCCCGGGCGGGCCCCGGAGGGGGCTTCCGAGGTGGAGCGGCTGCGGCACACGATCACGCAGCTGGAGCACGCGCTGCACTCGCGGGTCGTGGTGGAGCAGGCCATCGGAGTCCTGGCGGAGCGGCACACGATGCCGCCTCGCGAGGCGTTCGAAAGACTGCGCTCCTCTGCCAGGTCGCGTGGCAGGAAAGTCGCCGACCTGGCCCAGGACGTGGTGGACAGCAGCACGAGTCCGCTGACCGTCCTTCCGGACGAGCTGACCACGGGGTCCGGTTGAACTTTTCCGGGTGATTCGGCCCGGGTGGACGGGTCCCGTCGGAGCGGGACCCGAGTGTGTGTGCCGCGGGCGTCCGGCGCGGGGGGACGGACGGCCCGCGGTTCCGGTCGGCTCCGCGGGCGCGGCCTATGGCGCCCGGGGGCCGGTGGGGGCGGTGGCGGTCACGTCCCCGCTGTTCACCAGCCTCCGGGAAGCTCCGCTCCGTACCAGTGCTCGATCAGCGTGCGGGCGATGGACACCCTTCCGGGGAGACTGACCTCCTCCGCGTGCACGGCCTCGGCCAGCGCGGCCCGGCTGAACCAGCGGGTCTCGGCGATCTCGTCGTCGGTGCGCTCGGTCTCGCCCACGGCGCGCGCGGTGTAGCCCATCATGAGGCTGCGCGGGAACGGCCACGGCTGCGAGGACACGTAGCGGGGCGACTCCACGACCACGCCCGCCTCCTCTGCGACCTCGCGGATCACCGCCTGTTCGAGGGACTCCCCGGCGTCGACGAACCCAGCCAGCACGGAGAAGCGCCGGGCGTCCCAGTGGGGGTTGTTGCCGAGCAGGCACTCCTCCTGGCCGTCGCGTTCTCGGTGCACCAGCATGATCACGGCCGGGTCCATGCGGGGGAACTGTTCGGTGCCCTCCTCCTCGCAGACGCGGACGTGTCCCGCCTTCTCGATGCGCGTACGGGAGCCGCACCGGGGGCAGAAGCCGTGGCTGGCGTTCCAGTTGGCGAGGGCGATCGCCCGGGTGAACAGGCCGGTGTCGTGATCGCTGAGGATCGCGCCGACCTCGCGCAGTGACGCGGGTTCGGCCACGGGGTTGGGCTCCAGCTCCTGGTGGGAGCGCACCGCGAAGTAGGCGCGGTCGCCGTCGCTGCCCAGGAGGTAGCGCTCGCCCGGGGGCGCGTGGTGGGGGTCGGTCAGGACCAGTTCCCGGGTCTGCCCGGTGGTGACCAGGGCGCGGGACTGCTTGGCCATGAGCGCCTGCCAGCCGTAGCTGCCGGGTTCACCGCCCTCCAGCACCAGGACCCGGGTGCGGGCGTCGGCCCAGGCCGCGGCCAGCCAGGCGTCGTCGCCCCGACGGTGTCCGGCGGGGTCGACGGTCGATCGGGCGAGCAGGGGTGTGGCTTCGGTTTCCATGGGACCTTCCGACGTGGTGGTCATCCACCAGGTGTAACGCCTTCCGGGGTCCCGCGCACTCCCGTTGGGCAAACACGCGCGGCCGCCGCCCTGGCTGCGGCGGCCGCGAACGGCGGGCGCGGAACCGCCGCGTACGGGCTCAGGCGTCCCTGGCTGCGCCGAGCTCCTCCCACAGGTACGCGGCGCTCTCGGCGCCCTTCAGCAGGAGGGGCATCTCGACCTTCTCGTTGGGGGCGTGGATACGGTCCTCGTTGAGTCCCACGGCCACGAACACCAGCGGCGCCTCGAGGATGTCGGCGATGTCGGCCTCGGGGCCGCTGCCGCCCTCACGGGTGAAGAGCACCTCCTTGCCGAAGGCGCGTCCCATCGCGGAGCGGGCGGCCTTCAGGGCGGTGGAGGAGAGGTCGGAGGCGCAGGCGCGCACGCCGGGGCCGCCGAACTCCAGCTCGGCGCGGACGCCCTCGGGGGTGGCGTCGTCCACGTAGGCGCGGACGCGGTCCTGGATCTCCAGGGGCTCCTGCCCGGGGACGAGGCGGAAGCTGATCTTGGCGTGGGCGGAGCGGGGGACGATGGTCTTGCCGCCCGCGCCGGTGTGGCCGCCCCACATGCCGTTGATCTCGGCGGTGGGCCGGAGCCAGACGCGCTCCAGGGTGCTGTACCCCTTCTCGCCGCGTGCGGCGGTGGAGGCGGCGGTGGCCAGCCACTCCTGCTCGTCGAAGGGCAGCCGGGCGATGAGTTCGCGTTCCTCGGCGCTTGCCTCGACGACACCGTCGTAGAAGCCGGGGATGGCGACGCGGTTGTCGGCGTCGTGCAGGCCGGAGAGCAGGTCGCTCATGATCTTGAGCGGGTTGGGGACGGCACCGCCGAAGGAGCCGCTGTGGAGGTCGCGCTCGGGGCCGTGCAGGCTGATCTCGACGTCCGTGACACCGCGCATGCCCACGCACATGGAGGGGGTGTCCGGGGCCCACATGGTGGTGTCGGAGATGACGGCGACGTCGCAGGCCAGGCGCTCGCGGTTGGCCTTCATGAGGTCGGCGAAGTGGACGGAGCCGGACTCCTCCTCGCCCTCGACGAGGAGCTTGATGGTGACCGGCGGGGCCTGTGCGCCGGAGGCGGCGAGGGCCGCGCTCACTCCAAGGGCATGGAAGAGGACCTGGCCCTTGTCGTCGGAGGCACCGCGCGCGTAGAGGGAGGTACCGCGTTCGGTGGGGACGAAGGGCTCGGTCTCCCACTCGTCGAGGGGGTCGACCGGCTGCACGTCGTGGTGGCCGTAGACGAGCACGGTGGGGGCGGCCGGGTCGGCGGCCGGCCACTCCGCGAACACGGCGGGCAGGCCGGGGGTCTCCCAGACCTCCACGGTGGGGAACCCGGTGGCGGTGAGGTGGTCGGCCAGCCAGCGCGCCGAGCGGCGCACGTCCTCGTGGTGCTCGGGGTCCGCGGAGATCGAGGGGATCGCCAGCCACTCCTTGAGCGAGGTGAGGAACTCGTCCCGGTGGGCCTCGATGTAGGCGCGTGCGTCCATCAGTCGTCCTTCTCCTAGACGTCGTTGTCAGGTTCGACCTTAGACCTGGACAAACAGGACTTGACCTCGTCACCCCTTGTCGCGGGGGTGGCGGCGATCTAATCTGAAACCACATGGTTGTACAGAGTGCGTCCAACGAGGACGAGCGCGTGGACCTGGTGTTCCACGCCCTGTCGGACACCACTCGCCGCGACATCCTCCACCGCTCGGTGGAGGGGGAGCTGTCGGTGACGCGACTGGCCGAGGACTACCCCATGAGCTTCGCGGCGGTGCAGAAGCACGTCGCGGTGCTGGAGCGGGCCGGACTGGTCAGCAAGCACAGGCGAGGCAGGGAACAGCTCGTCCGCACCGAACCCGACGCCCTGCGCCGGGCCCGCGCGGCCCTCGACCGGATCGAGGAGCTGTGGATCGGGCGCATGGACCGCATGGCCCTGCTGGTCACCGAGGACCCCGGGACGGAGCGCCTCGACGAGGCCGAGGCTCCCGGCGCGTAGAACGCGCACCGGCGAGGCACGGGGAACCATCACGAAGGGATCGACCGATGGCTGTCACCAGTGTTGACAAGGACTTCGAGAACCTGACCCTCACGGTCACCTGCGACCTGCCCTCCAGCGTGGAGCGAACCTGGGAGCTGTGGTCGGACCCGCGCCAGCTGGAGCGCTGGTGGGGGCCGCCGACCTACCCGGCGACGGTGGGTCGGCACGAGCTCACGCCCGGGGGCGCCGTCACCTACTTCATGACCGGCCCCGAGGGCGACCAGCACCACGGTTGGTGGCTGATCGAGAGGGTGGACGCTCCGCGTTCGCTGGAGTTCACGGACGGTTTCGGCCAGACGCCGGGCGACCCCGGAGACATGCCGGCTGGCACCATGCGGCTGGACGTCGAGGAGCACGGCGACGGTTCCCGGATGACCCTGCGCACCACGTTCCCGACCCATGAGGCGATGGAGCAGATGCTCAACATGGGCATGGCCGAGGGCATGCAGGAGGCCATGGGCCAGATCGAGTCCGTCCTCGCATCCTGACCGGCCGAACCAGAGCAGGAGACGCCCCCATACCGCGACGTCGGTGCGGGGGCGTTCGCTCGTACCGGCCGGGTCAGCCAGCCCTGGGGCCACCTGCGGGCTCGGGCTGCGGTTCGCGTGCTTTTGTCCCCCACCAGCGCGAACACCCAGGTGAACAGGGAACCTTTTGCTCCGACCGGCACTCTGAGGTCACGGGGAGGGAGAGGCCCGCCCCCACTCGCACAGGAGGCCCGCGTGAGCAACGACCCGCAGATCGCCGCCAGGTTCGGCGATCTCTTCGACGCACTCGACACCAACGGGGACCAGGCGGTGACCTGGGTCGACTACCAGCGGCTCGTGAACCGGTACCTGTCCGGCTACGGCCTGGAGGGGTCGGAGCCCCAGGCCCTGGCGATCCAGGAGGCGTACGAGTCCCTGTGGGGCATGTTGGTGCGGACCTCCACCGAGGTGCGCCTGGACCGGGACCAGTTCGTGGCCGCCATGCAGGAGGCGTCGGAGGACCGGAGCCGGTCGAACACGGCCGAGGCCGTCGCGGAGGCCGTCTTCGACCTGCTGGACGGCGACGGCGACGGCACCATCAGCCAGGGCGAGTTCCTTGTGTACGCCAAGGCCCTGGGCGCCCGGGAGGACGACGCCCGTGAGCGTTTCGCCCACGTGGACACCGACGGGGACGGCGTCATGAGCCGTGAGGAGTTCGTGCTGTCGGCCCGGCAGTTCCTGTTCGGCGACGACATCGACTCCCCCGGGGGCTTCGTCTTCGGCGTGGTCTAGTTCGCTGGCTGGAATGTGCCCCGGTCAGGCGAACCACAGCTCTCTGACCTGACCGGGGTGAGCGGTGACCGGGGTACGCGGCGACCGGGGTACGCGGTGGCGCGCGGGGATCCGGGGGTGCGCGGGGATCCGGGGGTGCGCGGGGATCCGGGGTCGGGGGATCCGGTGGCGGGGACACCGCGCGATCACTCGTGCTCGACACCGTGATCCGCAGGAAGAGGATGGCCTGCCATGGGCCGCATTGCCTGTGGGGTCGAGTGGACGTGAGGGCGGCAGGGCTCTCGGAACTCCCGGTGGCCGTCAAGGGAGCGGTCGCTCCGCTTTCCGCCTCTCTGCCCTGGCCCGGCGCGGGCCGTACTCGGAAGTCGGTTCCCTCTCTCTTCCACGCCAAGGAGCGACCCCAGGTCTGTGGTGAGCGGTGGGGCGTGTCGCGGCCGGTCCATGTCGGCGACGGAAAGCGGCGGCGAGGGAGGGTGCGCCCCAGGCCTGCAATGGACGGTGGGGCGTGTCACGGCCGGTCCAGGTGAGTGGCGGAAAAGCGGCAGCGAAGACGAGAGTGGGGATTCGCCTAGCACACGAACACGACACACAACGAGTTATCCACAATGGCCGATCGGCCTATTCTCACAACGAATGGACAGCCTTTTATAACCACCCGGCCATAGCCACCCAAGCCCGAAAAGCCTACTATTGAAATATGGCCTCCTTTCCCGCAGTGCCCGCCCCGACCACCGGGTCCACCCCGGTGGACACGGCCGTGCGCGCCGCCCGGGAACAGGCCACCACCTTCTTCACCCGCGAGTTCGCGCC
>NZ_JAGPXK010000045.1:0-19464 GCF_018070675.1 Nocardiopsis sp. B62
CCGCCGTTCCCGGCTCAGGCCAGCAGGATGGAGTCCCCGTCGACCCTGATCCGGACCTCCTCCAGCGGGCTCTGGGCCGGACCCTCGGTCGGGGAGCCGTCCTCGATGGAGAAGCGGCTGCCGTGGCAGGGGCACTGGATCTGCCCGTCGACGACCTGGTCGACCGGGCAACCCTCGTGCGTGCAGGCGGTGGAGAACGCGCGGAAGGTGCCCTCCTCGGGCTGGGTCACGACCACCTCGTGTTCGCTGAGGATGGCGCCCTCGCCCACGGGGATCTCGTCAGTGGTGGCGATCGGGGCGTCGAGGCCGTCCTGGTCCGTGTCGTCCGGACCCTGTTCGTCGTAGCCGCCGCCACCCCCGCCGCCGCCCTCGCTCCCACCACAGGCGGTCACCACCCCGACGACGGCGCCACCGCCCGCGACCCCGAACACGGAGCGTCTGGTCACCTCGGGCAGGACGGTCTCGGGACGGGCTGCGCGGCAGTCACACATACGGCCTCACTCTCTCGCCCGACGCGGCGCGGGCGGACCCCGCACGGGGCGCGGGCCCCCTCGCGGGCGACGAACGGCCCCGGTCGGTGGGGCCACCCCCATCGAACACGGTGCGGGCCCTCCGTGTCCGGGAAATCCGCCGAGTGTCCCGGTGCCGATCGACGCGTGGCGCGGTGGCGGGCCGATCGTCGGCCCGCACACGCGGCGCCACCGCAATCCCGGTTCCGACCAGGCCGGTACCGCGTCCGCAGAACGGCTGAAGCGGGGGCGAAGCGGACCACATCGGGGTCGTTCGGGGGCCACCCGGTTCCGGAGGGCGATCGGCTGGACAGGATGCGGTTGCCCGCGTTACCGAGCATCCGCCCCCCGTAGAAACTGCGGAAGGCCCTCCCGGACCCCTGGAGGGCCGGTGCGCGGGCGACCCTCAGGCGTTCGCGCCTCCTCACCGAAAGCGGCCGTGATGACCGACCAGCAACAGCCCGTCGTGGAACCCTTCGGTTTCCTCGCTCCGACCCCGCCCGCCCTGGAGCCGGCGCCCACCCCGGACGACACCTGGGAAATCCCGGGAGGCACGGCCTGGGTGTAC
Organism: Nocardiopsis sp. B62; assembly: GCF_018070675.1. Classification (NCBI taxonomy): domain Bacteria; kingdom Bacillati; phylum Actinomycetota; class Actinomycetes; order Streptosporangiales; family Nocardiopsidaceae; genus Nocardiopsis; species Nocardiopsis sp. B62. The sequence goes on from NZ_JAGPXK010000045.1 coordinate 1,078, forward strand.
CTGAGCGACCCCGGCGCGGGCCTGCGCCGACCGGTGATCCTCTCCGACGGCTTCGAGAGCGGCCCCAGTGACCTCGACCGCCTCTGGGGCGGTCTGGAGCGCGGGGACTACGCCTTCATCACCGAACTGCGCCGACGCGGCCACGACCTGGTCCTGGTCGGCTACGACGACCGCAGCGCGTCGATCCTGCGCAACGCGGAGACCGTCACCCAGGTCGTCTTCCGCGCCATCGGCGAGCGGAGGGGCGACGCCCCGCTCGCCGTCGGCGGCTTCAGCATGGGTGGGCTGGTGACCCGGTACGCGCTGGCCAAGATGGAGTCGGACGGCATCGACCACCAGACCGCGCTCTACCTGTCGTTCGACAGCCCGCACCGCGGGGCGTGGGTGCCGGTCGGGCTCCAGGCGTTCGCGCACTTCCTCAAGGCCACCCCCGCGCTGTCCCGGCAGATCAACAGCGCCGCCGCCCGGCAGTTGCTGTGGCGCCACGTCGAGAGCGTCGACGCCGAACCGGTCGAGGACGCCCTGCGCACCGAGTTCCTGGCAGAGCTGGCGAGGGTCGGTTCGTGGCCGCAGCGCCCGCGCAGGATCGGTGTGGCCAACGGCACCGGGAACGGCGTGGGTCCCGGTGTGCCGCCCGACGAGGACGCCGTCACGGTCAGCGGAGGCTGGTTCTCGGGGACGGTCCTGCGTACCCAGGCCGCGGGGGACAAGCGACTCGTCGCCCGGCTCAAGGGCCTGCTGTCCGAGGCGGAGGTGCGCACCACGGGCATCCCCGCGCTCGACGGGGCGCCGGGCGGCACCCTGGAGACCTTCGGGATCGCCGGTGACCGCCTCAAACTCACCGGGAGCACGGACATCGCCGTCCGTTCGGTCTGCTTCGTCCCCTCGGTCAGCGCGGTCGCCATCGCGGACCTGGACGATCCGTACACGGAGGTCGACGCGCTCGACCCCTACACGAGCGAACTCGACGAGTTCAAGCTGGCGCAGACCAACGAACCGCACTCGCACATGAGCGAGGCCCTGGGTTCGTGGATCCTGGACCGCCTGCCCCAGTAGGACGCCGTGAGGTCAGTGGTCCCGGTCGGCACTCGTGTGACGAAGGCGTCCGGCCGGGGCACCTGGCTAGGGGTACACCCACCCGTTGGCCTCGCAGCCCTGGAGGCCCAGTGTCTGCTGCTGCATGACCGGGGCGGGCTCCCCCTCCCCGGGGCAGTCCACGTGTCCGTGGCCCAGGGTGTGGCCCACCTCGTGGTTGATCAGGTAGATCCGGTAGGTCTCCAGGTCGTCGTCGAAGTCGTCGACGCCGGACACCCAGCGGTTCTGGTTGATGATGGCGCGGTTGCCGTTGGCGCAGGACACGTACCCGTTGGTGTTCAGCGGCGCGCACATGCGGTCGACCGTGTCCGGCGCGGCCAACAGCACCCGGATGTCCGCGTCGTCGCCGTCCACCCGCTGGAGGGACCGGTCACCGTCGTTGCCCCAGCTGCGGGGGTCGCCGAGGATCTCCTCGACGGCCTCCACGAAGTCCGCGTTCCGGCCGGGCAGGCCCTTCTCCACCTCCACGGCGAAGGTGGTGAGCGGGCCGTCGCCCATGACGTCGCCCTCGCCTTTCATCACCTTGACGTCCCCGTCCGCGGTGTCGACCTCCTCCACCACCGAGCGCAGCAGGAGCGGGAGGTCGTCCTCGTCGGTCGGTGACGCGCTGGGGGAGGCGTCCGTCCCGCCGGAGGTGGTTCCGGCCGCGGAGTCCTCGGAGCCGGGGTGGTCGCGGGTGCTGTCGTCGGGCACCCCGTCGCCCACGGGGCCGGTCGCGGAGGTCTCCTCGGGGGAGCCGAGGTCCGAGCCGGGCTCGGGCACGCTGACCATCAGCACGGCGGACGCGCCCGAGACCAGGCACAGGCCGAGGGCCAGTCCCATGGGGTATCGGCGGCGTCGGCGGTGCTTGGCTCGGGGAGCGGAAGCGGGCACGAGGCTCAACCTCTCGACAGTGGACGGTGGTACCGCCGGGACTCCGGCGGGGCGAGGTGCGGACCGCCACGCGCACTGGTGGTATCGCCGACCTCCGGGACGACGGTTCCCGGGGTTCGGACAACGCATCCAGCATGCCAGAGTTCGCCCCCGTAGAGGGCCAGGCACCGTGCCGGGAAGGGTGGGTGTGTCACGCCTTCGGACCTTTGTCGGCGCCGCATCGTGAACAACTCGTCACTCTGGGTGCGCAGGTGAGGTCGACGCCGAGCCCGCACACCCGGACGTACCGGGCACGGTCGCGCCGGGCGCCGCTACGCTGCAAGCGGCAAGAACGAGCAACAGGGCTGCTGGGAGGCATCAGGTGCGTATCGCACGGTTCGCGGCCGGTGACGAGGTCGGGTTCGGCCTGGTCGAGACGGACACGGACAGCGGAGAGGAGTTCGTCGCCCGGCTGACGGGGCATCCGCTGCTGGGGGACATCAAGCTGACGGGTGAGCGGGCGAGGCTCTCCGACGTGCGCCTGCTGTCGCCGGTCCTGCCCACCAAGGTGGTGTGCATCGGCAAGAACTACGCCGACCACGTCGCGGAGATGAAGGAGGTCACGGGGGAGTCCACCGACGAACCGGTGGTCTTCCTGAAGCCGTCCACGGCCGTCACCGGGCCGTACGACCCCGTGTTCTACCCCTCGGTCTCGGAGTGGGTCAGCTATGAGGGTGAGCTGGCCATCGTCATCTCGCGGCCCTGCCGGGAGGTGCCGCGTGAGCGCGCCAAGGACGTCATCTTCGGGTACACGGTGGCCAACGACGTCACCGCCCGCGACCTCCAGAAGACCGACAAGCAGTGGACGCGGGCCAAGGGCTTCGACTCCTTCTGCCCGATCGGGCCGTGGATCACCACCGGCCTGAGCATCGAGGAGGCGGAGGACCTCGCGGTCACCACGACCGTGGACGGAGAGGTCCGCCAGGATGGACGGACGTCACAGTTCATCCACGACATCGCGGGCATCATCTCCTACGTCACCTCCTTCATGACGCTGCTCCCGGGCGACGTCGTCCTGACCGGGACTCCCGCGGGGGTGGGGCCGGTCGAGGTCGGCCAGGAGGTCTCCGTCACCGTGGAGCGCCTGGGAACCATTACCAACAGGGTGGTCACCCGGGACTGAGCCCCGGGGGCGGACCCCGTCCCGACGCACCCGTGCGCGGGGGTCCGCCCCCGCGCACGGGCCCCGGCGGCGCACGCCGACCCACCGAGCGGAAGGTCCGAACCCATGGCACCCCGACTGGCACCACGACCCGGTCTCGGACGTCCCGCGAAGCTCGCGGGGGTCCTCACCCTGCTCCTGGCACTGGTGGGCTCCGGCCTGTGGCTGGCCACCCGGTTCGCTCCGGGGGACCCCGACCCCACCGACGACCGCGACCCGGGGGCGTGGATGGAGGAGCGGTCGCGGGTGCGCGTGATGCTCGCCGGGGACTCCATGACCCACGGCGCAGGCGGGGACCGGACCTGGCGCTTCCACCTGTGGAACCACCTCGACCCGCACGTGGAGAACCTGGACTTCGTCGGCCCGTACTCGGATCCCGCCACACCGGAGCAGATCATCCCGCCGGAGCTCTTCGGAGGTAACGAGGACGCCGAGCGGGACGCCCAAGGGGAGGACGAACCCGGTGGTGGGCAGGGGGGCCTCCTCGGAAGCCCCGAGGAGCGGCGGGCGGACCGTCCGGTCGAGGGCCCGGCACCCTCGGAGGGCCTCGACCCCTCCGAGTTCCCGGACTTCCCGGACCCCTCCGACGCCCCGGACGGCCGCACCTACCGCGACCCCGACTTCGACCAGGACCACAACGCCCGCTGGGGGCGCACCCTGGCCGACGCCCTCACCACCATCGGGGTCGACGTCGCCACCCACCAGCCGGACGTGCTCTGCGTTCTGATCGGCATCAACGACCTGCTCCACCCGATCACCGCCGAGGAGATGGAGCAGCGGCTGCGCGCCTACGTCCAGGCGGCCCGCGAGTCCAACCCCCGGATCCGCGTCCTGTTCGCCGAGGCGCCGCCGATCACGCTGGCCGAGAAGGACCAGGGCTTCGCCCTGCGCGTGTACGTCTACAACGAACTGGTCCGCTCCGTGGCCGCCGACATGGCCACCGAGGAGTCCCCGGTGGCCAGCTTCGACCTCGCGGGGGCCGAGGCCTGGGACCCCCACACCGACACCTACGACGGCACCCACCCCAACGACGGCGGTGAGATGAAGATCGCCGCCGGTTTCGCCGACGCCCTCTCCCGCGAGTTCGGCCTGGGCCCGGCCCACGCCCGCCCGCTGCCGATCCACCCCTGAACCCGCCCCGGGTTCGGGAGCGTTCCGGGCCCGGCCCCCTCTCCGAGACTTCCCACAGGTCATCCCGGGCCACCGATATCCTCGGAACCGTGACTGAGACTCCGATTCGTACCCGCTTCGCCCCGTCCCCCACGGGCATGTTCCACGTCGGCGGCGCGCGCTCCGCCCTGTTCAACTGGGCGCTGGCCCAGCAGCAGCCGGAGGGCCGCATGGTCCTGCGCATCGAGGACACCGACGCCGCCCGCAACCGTCCCGAGTGGACCGACGGCATCATCCGCGCGATGTCCTGGATCGGCATCGACGCGAGCGACCCGCACTTCGAGGGGCCCTACTTCCAGTCGGCCTACGTCGAGAAACACCGCGAGACCGCGCAGGAGCTGTACCGCTCCGGCCGCGCCTACTACTGCGACTGCACCCGCGAACAGGTGCAGGAACGCCGCGACAACCCGAACCTGGGCTACGACGGCTTCTGCCGCGACCGCGGCCTGGAGCCGGGCCCGGGCCGGGCGCTGCGCTTCCGCGTTCCCGAGGGCGGCCCCACGGTCGTGCGCGACCAGATCCGCGGCGACGTGGAGTTCGACCACGCCGCCATCGAGGACTTCGTGATCGCCCGCGCCGACGGCTCCCCGCTGTTCGTGCTCGCCAACGTGCTCGACGACGTCGAGATGCGGATCACACACGTCATCCGCGGTGAGGAGCACCTGTCCAACACCCCCAAGCAGCAGCTGCTGTGGGAGGCGCTGGACCTCACCCCGCCCGTGTGGGCGCACCTGCCCGTCATCGTCAACGAGCAGCGCAAGAAGCTGTCCAAGCGCCGCGACAAGGTCGCCCTGGAGTCCTACCAGGAGGAGGGTTACCTGGCGGAGGCGATGGTCAACTACCTGATGCTGCTGGGCTGGGCGCCGGGTGAGGACCGCGAGATCATGCCGTGGTCGGAGATGATGCCGCTCTTCCGCGTCCAGGACGTCAACAGCTCCAGCGCGTTCTTCGACGAGAAGAAGCTGCGCGCGTTCAACGGCGAGTACATCCGCGCGCTGAGCGTCGAGGAGTTCGCCGAGCGCTGCCAGCCCTGGCTCACCGGCGAGGGCACCCCCTGGGACGCGGCCGACTACGACCCCGAGGTCTTCGCCGCCGTGGCTCCGCTGGCCCAGAGCCGCGTGGCCGTGCTCAGCGAGATCGTCCCCAACGTGGACTTCCTGTTCCTGAAGGAGCCCGCCGAGGACGAGAAGAGCTGGAGGAAGGCGATGAAGCCGGGCGTCGGCAAGGAGATGGTGGAGGCCGCGCTGGCGCGCTACGCCGACCCCGGGCTGGAGTGGACGGCCGACGCCCTCAAGACCGCCACCGAGGAGACCGGGGCGACGCTCGGACTGAAGCTCGGCAAGGCCCAGGCCCCGGTGCGCGTGGCCGTCACGGGACGGACGGTGGGCCTGCCGCTGTTCGAGTCCCTTGAACTGCTGGGCCGCGAGCGGGTCCAGTCGCGCCTCGAGACGGCGCTGGAGCGCCTGCGCGCCGAGGAGAAGGACACCGTCGACAACTGATCGGCACGGGGTGGCCGGGGACACCGCCGGCCGCCCCGTATTCGGTTCGCGAGCACTCCGAATGTCCGCTAGAGTTGAACACGTCGCCGAGGGGGACAGGGAAGCGAAAGCTACCGGGTCCTCCCAAAGCATTGGCCTATGGTGTAATCGGCAGCACGACTGATTCTGGTTCAGTTAGTCTAGGTTCGAGTCCTGGTAGGCCAGCGCAGGACCACGGTCATCCGTGGTCGGCACGGGTCTTACGACCCAAGGTGCGCCCCCGTCGTCTAGTGGCCTAGGACGCCGCCCTCTCAAGGCGGTAACGGCGGTTCGAATCCGCTCGGGGGTACCAACGGCAGGAACTCTCCACCTGGTGGAGCGTTTCCTGTTGGGCCGGTGCTTGTCACCGGTGTCCGGTTCGCGTGGGTATCGTATCCTTACGGTTCATGCGGACCAGCGGTCATCGCGATCGCGTTGGCCCCCGTCGTCTAGTGGCCTAGGACGCCGCCCTCTCAAGGCGGTAACGGCGGTTCGAATCCGCTCGGGGGTACCACGGAGAAGGCTCCATCCACTGGATGGGGCCTTCCGTCGTTTCCGCGGGTGTCGCCCCGGTGGTCGCGCGCGCGTCGGCGGTGGGATCGGCGGCCGAACAGTCGAACGACACCGTCACCGTTCCTGGGATCGCGGACCTGCGCGGGTGCCGGGCGCAGGCTCAGCCGGTGTGGGCCGCGAGGAGCTCCCGTTCCTCCTGGGAGCCGCCCGCAGTGAGCAGCATGGCCGTCAGCTGGTCGAGGAGCCAGTCCGCGAGCTCGTCACGGGTCATCTGCCGCTCCCGCAGCCAGGACATCACCGCGGTCTCCACCGCGGACACCCAGCAGCGCAGGGCCAGCAGCAGCCGGGGCGAGGGCTCGGTGACGCCGACCCGTTCCAGGATCAGGGTCCGCACCCCGTCCCGGACCTGCTCGATCTGGGCCTCGGTCTCCTCCGTGGAGATCACCGAACCCCCGTTGAGCAGGGCGGCGTAGGACGGGGCGTAGGAGTCCGCGAAGTCGACGAAGGTGCGCAGGGCCACCCGCAGTTGCTCGGCCGGAGGAAGGTCGTCGGGCGGGGCCAGCCGAGACATGAGCTCGGACATGGCCTGTTCGAGCGCGGCCCGGCGCAGCTCGGCCATGTTGGGGAAGTAGCGGTAGACCAGGGCCCGGGAGACGTCCGCCGCCTCGGCGACCTCCTCGGGGGTGACGTCGCCGGGCGGGCGCCGCGCGAACACGCGCAGCGCCGTCCGGATCAGGTCCGCCCGGCGTTCGTGCGGCGCCATGCGGCGTGGCCGCCGGCCGGTACCCGGTTCGCCGACCGGGACCGCCGAACCCGTCACCCGCGCCTGGTGACGGCCGGCCCTGTGGGACACCACCGCTGTCGTCACCTCCCGCGCCCTCGGGCCCCTCCCCGTCGTCGGGGCACCCTTCCGAAAATACCGCTCCTCGGAACCGCTCACAGGTCCAGCACGAGCCGGTCCGGCTCGTCCACGCCGGACTCTGCGGGTGTGGTGGGTCCGAGGGCGTCGTCACCGCTCATGGTCGGCTTCCGTGACAGGTCGGGGGTCGGAGGGAGGGCTGGCATGGGGGACGGCTCAGATCGGCGGGGCCACACGGGCGTACCCGCGGACGGCGGCCGGGGCGATCCGGGACAGGGCCAGCCCGATGTGCGCCTCGCTGGTGACCGGGACGATCTCGGGGTCGGACTCGACGGCGTCGGCGATCCTCCGGGCAGCCCTCTGCGGGGTGTAGCCGCGCAGCCGGTACAGCCGGTTGAGCCGGTCCTTGATGCGGGAGACCTCGCCGAGGCCGGACACACGGGCGCTGGAGACGATCCCGGTGTCGATCAGGCCCGGGCAGACCGCGGTGACGGACACCCCCCGGCCCGCGAGTTCGCCGCGCAGGGAGCGGCTGAGCGCCAGGACCGCGGCCTTGGTGGCCGAGTAGGCGCCGTACAGGCGTGAGGGCAGGTAGGAGGCGGCGGAGGCCGTGTTGACGATCCGGCCGCCGCCCCCGCCCTCCACCATCATGGGGGCGAAGGCGCGGACCCCGTTGATCACGCCCCACAGGTTGACGTCCACGACCCGTTCGAGGTCCTCGCTGGTCGCCTCCAGGAAGGGGCCGGCCACGCCGATCCCGGCGTTGTTCACGACCATGTCGGGCACCCCGTACTCCTCGCGCACCCACGAGGCGAGTGCGTCCATGGCGGCGGCGTCGGTGACGTCCACGCGCCGGGCGCCGGAGCCGGGAGTGACCACGGAGCAGAGCGCGGCGGTCCGCTCGGCGGCGGGCCCGTCGACGTCGACGGCGACGATCCGCGCGCCGCGTTCGGCCAGCTCGAAGGCGAGACAGCGTCCGATGCCGCTGCCCGCCCCGGTGATCACGGCGACCTGCCCGGCGAACGCCCCGCTGTGGCGGCGGGCCTTCTGGGTGGTGCGGTCGCGGACCGGCCGCGGTGCCCCGGACTCGATCTCCGCCACGAACGCGCGGACGCGGCGGGCCACGGGCGCGGGGCGGGAGCGCAGCGACCAGTGTCCGCCGTGGAAGCGGTGGAAGCGGAAGTCGTCCGCCCAACGCCCGGCGTTGGACTGGACCTGGTCGACCATGAACGCGTCGTGAGTGGGGGCCAGCGCCTGCACCGGCACGCTGGTGCGGCGCTCGGAGGGCCGGGTGAAGCGGCGGAGCATGTTGGCGCGGTACAGGGACAACCCGTTGAGGTAGTCGCGAGTGGAGCGCCGGGCGGGCACGCGGGGGCCGCCGCCGACGCGTTCCAGAGCGGCCAGGGCCAGGCCGCCGATCCCGCTGAGCCAGGCGGCCTCGGGCAGTCCGGGTGTGCTGAAGAACCCGATGTAGCTGGAGCGGACGGCCTGGCGCAGCACGGTCCGGACCCCGTCGGGGGCCTTCCGGAGCCAGTGGCCCGCGTGGTCGAGGTCGGGGCCGGAGATCGACGTGAAGGACGCGAAGCGGTGTGCGTGGGCGGGCTCGGTGACGGCGTGCCAGGTCTGGATGGAGCCCCAGTCGTGGGCGAGCAGGTGGACGGGGCTCTCGGGGCTGACGGCGTCGACGACGGTGCGCAGGTCGTCGGCGAGCTGGCCCAGAAGGTAGCCGGATCGGTCGTCGGGGGCGGTGGAACGCCCGGCGCCCCTGACGTCATAGGTGACGACGTGGTGGTCCACGGCGAGGTCGGCCACGAGGGCGTCCCAGACGGTGGCGTTGTCGGGGTAGCCGTGGACCAGCACGAGGGTGGGTCCGGCCGGGTCCCCCGCGGAGTAGACGGCCAGGCGCTGGCCGTCGGTGGCGGTGACGTGGTGGGCGAGCCGTCGCGGTTCACGGAGGGCGTCGAGCCGGGCTCGGGAGGCTGTGTCCCCGGTCACGTTCTTGTGAGACATTCCGTCATGTTAGACAGCGTGTCAATAGGAGTCCAGGGGTGGGGCCGGTGCTGCGCCGTGTCGTGGCGCTGGCCCCACGGGGCCGCGAGACCGGCGCGGGCGCGGGCGTGCGGTACGGGGGAGGGGCGGGGGAGGGGCGGGAACGACGGCGGCCGCGCCCGCCGGGGGTCGGCGTACGCGGCCACGGTGCGTTCCTGGGGTGCGGGGGAGGGTGCCGGGCGGGGCCCGGTCCGGGATGGAGAGATGCGCGGAGGGTGTCCGGAAGGCCGTTAGTGCGAGCCCTCGTAGGTGTGCAGCGACTCGCTGATCTTCTCGGCGGCGGACACCACGGCCTGCGAGTGGATACGGCCGGGGGACCGGGTCAGGCGCTCTATGGGGCCGGAGACCGACACCGCCGCGATCACGCGACCACCGGGCCCGGACACCGGAGCGGAGACCGATGCCACGCCCTGCTCGCGCTCGGCGACGCTCTGGGCCCAGCGGCGGCGCCGCACCTGGGCGAGGCTGGCGGCGGTGAAGCGGGCCCCCACGAGTGAGCGGCGGATGCGATCGGAGTCCTCCCAGGCCAGCAGGACCTGGGCGGCCGAACCGGCGTTCATGGGCAGTTCGCTGCCGACGGGGACGGTGTCGCGCAGGCCGCTGCTGCGTTCGGAGGCGGCCACGCACACGCGCAGGTCGCCCTGGCGGCGGTAGAGCTGGGCGCTCTCGCCGGTCAGGTCGCGCAGCTGGACCAGGACCGGTGCGGCGACGGCGAGCAGGCGGTCCTCGCCGGTGGCGATCGACAGCTCTCCCAGGCGCGGCCCGAGCACGAACCTGCCCTGGCTGTCCCTGGTGACCATGCGGTGCCGTTCCAGGGCGACGGCGAGACGGTGGGCGGTGGGGCGGGCCAGACCGGTGATCTGGACCAGCTGGGCCAGCGACGCGGGCCCCGACTCCAAAGCGTCGAGGACGGACATCGTCTTGTCCAGGACACCGACACCGCTGGATGAGCTAGAGTTGTCCATGGCTTGATATTGCCGTCTCGAAATATGGAATGCAAGTCGGCCGCACATCCGTGCGCGAGGCCCGCGGCCCTGGCGAAGCACCCCGTGACGAGGCGAGCACGAGACGCGACACACGAGAGGGGCGATCGCCCATGGCACGCACGATGGCCGAGAAGGTCTGGGAGGAGCACGTCGTCCGGCGTGCCGACGGCGAGCCGGACCTGCTCTACATCGACCTCCACCTCGTCCACGAGGTGACCAGTCCGCAGGCCTTCGAGGGTCTGCGCCTGGCGGGTCGAGGCGTGCGCCGCCCGGACCTGACCATCGCGACCGAGGACCACAACGTCCCGACGATGGACCTCCTGGCCCCCATCGCCGATCCGGTCTCCCGCAAGCAGGTCGAGACCCTGCGCAAGAACTGCTCCGACTTCGGCGTGCGCCTGCACCCCATGGGCGACATCGACCAGGGCGTCGTGCACGTGGTCGGTCCCCAGCTCGGTCTCACCCAGCCGGGCATGACCGTGGTCTGCGGCGACAGCCACACCAGCACCCACGGCGCCTTCGGTGCCCTGGCCTTCGGTATCGGCACCAGCCAGGTCGAGCACGTCCTGGCCACCCAGACCCTGCCGATGCAGCCCTTCAGGACGATGGCGGTCACCGTCAACGGCACGCTCCGGCCCGGGGTGTCCGCCAAGGACATCATCCTCGCCGTGATCGCGAAGATCGGCACCGGCGGCGGTCAGGGCTACGTCATCGAGTACCGGGGCGAGGCCATCGAGGCCCTGTCCATGGAAGCGCGCATGACGGTGTGCAACATGTCCATCGAGGCGGGCGCCCGCGCCGGGATGATCGCCCCGGACCAGACCACCTTCGACTACGTCCAGGGCCGCCCGCACGCGCCCCAGGGCGCGGACTTCGACGCCGCCGTCGAGCACTGGAAGAGCCTGCGCACCGACGAGGGCGCGGAGTTCGACGCCGAGGTGGTCCTGGACGCCGACGAGCTCAGCCCGTTCGTCACCTGGGGCACCAACCCCGGTCAGGGCGTGCCGCTGGACGCCGAGGTGCCCGACCCCGCGTCCTACGAGGACCCCTCCGCGCGCGCCTCCGCCGAGAAGGCCCTGAAGTACATGGACCTCAGGGCCGGGACGCCGATGCGCGAGGTGAGCGTGGACACGGTCTTCCTCGGCTCGTGCACGAACGGCCGGATCGAGGACCTGCGCGCGGCCGCCGAGATCGTGCGCGGACGCAGGGTCGCCGACGGCGTCCGGATGCTCGTCGTGCCCGGCTCCATGCGGGTCAAGGAGCAGGCCAACGAGGAGGGCCTGGGGCAGGTCTTCCTGGACGCGGGCGCCGAGTGGCGCGAGGCGGGCTGCTCGATGTGCCTGGGTATGAACCCGGACCAGCTCAAGCCCGGTGAGCGCAGCGCCTCCACCTCCAACCGCAACTTCGAGGGGCGCCAGGGCCGGGGCGGGCGCACCCACCTCGTGTCGCCGCAGGTCGCCGCCGCCACCGCGGTGCGCGGCACCCTGTCCTCGCCCGCCGACCTGGACCCGCAGTAGTCCCCGACCCCGTCAGGAGAGTCCTCCCATGGAGAAGTTCGACGTCCACACCGGTCGGGCCGTCCCGCTGCGCGCCAGCAACGTCGACACCGACCAGATCATCCCCGCCGTCTACCTCAAGCGGGTCAGCCGCACGGGGTTCGAGGACGGCCTGTTCGCCGAGTGGCGCAAGTCCGACCCGGACTTCGTGCTCAACCGCCCCGAGTACGAGGGTGCGTCCGTCCTGGTGACCGGGCCGGACTTCGGTACCGGCTCCTCCCGTGAGCACGCCGTGTGGGCGCTCCAGGACCACGGCTTCAAGACCGTGCTGTCCTCCCGCTTCGCGGACATCTTCCGGGGCAACTCGCTCAAGGGCGGCCTGCTGACCGTCCTGCTGCCGCAGGAGGTCATCGACCGGCTGTGGGCGGCCATCGAGGCCGACCCCGCCACCGAGGTCACGGTGGACCTGGTGGCGCGTGAGGTGCGCGCCCCGGGGGCGGACGTGCGGGAGCCGTTCGAGCTCGACGACTACACCCGCTGGCGTCTGCTGGAGGGTCTGGACGACATCGCCCTGACCCTCCGACACACGGACGAGATCGGTGAGTTCGAGACCACTCGGGAGCCTTGGAAGCCCGTCACGCTCTAGTTCCGGAACGCCTCTCCGACACGGGATCGGGGGTCGCTGTGACTCAGCGCACCCCCGGTCCCGAATAATTTTACCTTTACTTGACGTGAGCGTTCGCTTACGGTCTTTGTGTCCTTAAGCGCGGCGCGTCCGGAGCCCGGAATCCGGTTATACGTAGGCTTTTGAGGCCTACAGAAGGGGGCAAAAGGGGCTGGTTCACCACCCCCTCCCCTTGCCCAACATCCGTCGCGGAGGGTGACCTCGCAGGTCGGAAGGGCCCCGACACGCCTTGCCCGTGGGCGTTTGTATTTGTGTAAGGGCCTCTGCTTCCCCTAATTTCGTGCGAGCAAGGGGGAACCGGAGGAACCTTATGAACAAGCGTGACCTGATCGACGCGATCTCCGACCGTCTCGGAGACAAGAAGACCGCGACCGAAGCGGTCAACGCTGTGCTTGAGACCATTCAGGCCACCGTGGCGTCGGGCGACAAGGTCGCCATCACGGGCTTCGGCGTTTTCGAGAAGTCCGAGCGTGCGGCTCGTACCGCCCGCAACCCCGCCACTGGCGCCACGATCAACGTCCCCGCGAGCTTCGTTCCGAAGTTCCGCGCTGGCGCTGACTTCAAGGCGCTCGTCAACGGCGACAAGAAGTAGCCTCGCCGCCGTCAGGCGGAGAGGGCGTACCCGCCCGGGTTCCCGTCAGGGGACCCGGGCGGACTGCTGTCCGGGGTGCGGACCGCCGTCCTCAGGACCGTGCCGCCGCCGGGCCGCGTCGGGGGAGACCACCGGCGCGAGGTCCAGCAGGGCGCGGGTGCGGGGGCCCACTCCCATCGCGGAGGCGGCCGCCAGGTCCTCGGGGGTGTCCACGTCCCGCCGGACCGACTCCACGCCCGGGACGGACAGTTCCCGGGCCCCACCGGCCAGGTGGCGCGCGCGTGAGGCCCCTTCGAAGGCCGGGGCCAGCGGTCTGCCGGGCGCCGCGGCGAGCAGGGTGGTCCCCACACCGGGTGTGTCGGCCAGGAACGACCGTTCGTGGTCGGAGGCGGCAGCCAGGACCCGCTCCAACTCCTCCGCGCGCAGCGCGGGCAGGTCGGCGGAGAGAGCGCACACACCGAACCCCGGCAGCTTCCCGGCCGCGACCCGCGCACCGTGCTCCAGGGCGGGGTTCAGGCCCCCGCCCGGCTCACCGCCGACCACCACCGCGCCCAGCTCCGACAGCTCGGCGCGCGCACGGGGGTCCTCGGTCACCGCGAAGACCGCCGCCGTCGCCGCGCACGTCCGCGCGGCGGCCACCGTGTCGCAGGCGATCGCGAGCGCCAACTCCTCCCGCCGCTCCCCGGCGGCACGGGCCAGTCGTGTCTTGGCCATGCCGAGGTGCTTGACTGGGACGATCAGGGACCAGCGCACCCCGGCGCGCGGGGCCCCGTCGCGCTCTCCAAAGCCGGTCACGGTTCCCCCGGGACGTTGATGCGGCCACGACAGTGACGAGGGTAGGCCTTCGGGGTACGGCGCGGCGCGGGCGCCCTGGGCGTGTCCGTCCGGGCCGGAAACGGCGTAACCCGGAACTTCGGTACACGTCCTAGACTGAGTCGGTTGAGCTTCCGTGGTCCGGACCGGGCCGGGAGCGAGAAGTGAGGAGTCCCCCGTGGCCAAGCAACGAGAATCGCGATGGGTCAAGTGGGTCGTGTCCCGCATCGTCCGGTTCGTCCTGTGGTTCGTGACCAAGCCCGAGTGGAAGGGCACCGAGCACGTGCCCGCGCAGGGCGGCGTGATCATCGCCGCGAACCACCTGTCGGTGACCGACCCCCTGACGGTCGCGCACTTCCTCTACATCGGTGCCCGGCGCTGGCCGACCTTCACGATGAAGGACGGGGTCATGAAGATCCCCGTGGTCCGCTCGGTGGCCAGGAGCACCGGCCAGATCCCGATCAAGCGCGGCAGCGCCGACGCGGTCAAGGCACTGGGCGAGGCCGAGAAGGCGCTGGTCCAGGACGGCTCGTCGGTGATCTTCTACCCGGAGGGCACCTGCACCCGCGACCCCGAACTCTGGCCGATGACCGCCAGGAACGGCGTGGCCCGGCTGGCCCTGACCACCGGGGTCCCGGTCATCCCCGTCGCGCACTGGGGCGAGCAGAACATCCTTCCCTACGGTGAGAAGAAGCCGCGCCTGCTGCCCCCGCGCAAGCGCATCCAGTTCCACGCCGGTCCGGCGGTGGACCTGTCCGCCTTCCAGGACCAGCCCCTCACCGCGACCGTCCTGGACGGCGCCACCCGGGCGATCATGGCCGACATCACCGCGCTCCAGGCCGAGATCCGCGGCGAACAGCCGCCCGCCGAGCCCTTCGACTTCCGCAGGGCCCGCCAGCAGGAGGCCGAGGCCCGGCGCGCGGAGCGCGGGACCGAGGAGCCGGGGGACACCCGGGGCGCCGACGCCGACACCGACAACGGGAAGAACAGCACGGGGGCATGACCGACCAGATGAGCGCTGACAACGTGAAGGTCGCGGTTCTGGGCAGCGGGTCCTGGGGGACCACGTTCGCCAACATCGTCGCCGACGCCGCGGACCTCGCGCGCAAGAACGGCGAGGGTCCCGTGGCCGAGGTGGTCCTGTGGGGGCGCCGGGCCGAGGTCGTCGACGCGATCAACGAGTCGTCGGAGAACCCGGAGTACTTCCCCGGGATCACGCTCAACGGGGGGCTGCGCGCCACCACGGACCCGGCCGAGGCGCTGACCGGCGCCCGGGTCGTGGTGCTGGCCGTCCCCTCGCAGACCCTGCGGGAGAACCTGGCCGCCTGGCGCGAGCACATCGCCGAGGACGCCGTGGTGGTCAGCCTCATGAAGGGCGTCGAGCTCGGCACCCTCATGCGGATGAGCCAGGTCGTCGGCGAGGTCCTGGAGCTGCCCCGCGAGCGGATCGCCGTGGTGTCCGGGCCCAACCTGGCCCGCGAGATCATCGAGCGCCAGCCCGCCACCGCCGTGGTGGCGTGCCCGCACGAGGAGACGGCCGTCCTGCTCCAGGGGCTGTGCAAGTCCACGTACTTCCGCCCGTACACCAGCACCGACCTGGTGGGCGTGGAGATCGGCGGCGCCATGAAGAACGTGATCGGCCTGGCCGTCGGCGTGGCCGAGGGCATGGGGTTCGGCGACAACACCAAGGCGTCGCTGATCACCCGGGGCCTGGCCGAGACCACACGGCTGGCGGTCACCCTCGGCGCCGACGAGCACACCCTGTCCGGACTGGCCGGGATGGGTGACCTCGTGGCGACATGCTCGTCCCCGCTGTCGCGGAACCGGACCTTCGGTGAGAAACTGGGCGCGGGCAAGACCCTCGAACAGGTCATCGCCGAGACCAGGCAGACGGCCGAGGGGGTCAAGTCCTCCGAGTCGATCCTCGAACTCGGGTGGACCCACGGGGTCGACATGCCGATCACCGAGTCCGTCGTCAAGATGATGCACCACGACATGAGTCCGGCCCAGGCGCTGCTGGCGTTCATGTCACGCAGCACCAAGCCGGAACGCTACGGGGTCTGAGAGCGAGCACGATGACACACACACCCGGTCCCGGGAGCGCGGGGGAGCACACGCGGGCGGTCCGGGCCCCGGCGGCCCCGGTCCCCTCCGAGACCCCCATGCGGATGCCCGTCCACCGAGCCACCACCTACGCGTTCGACACCTCGCAGGGGTTCGCCGACGTGCTGGCCGGTACCCGCGACGGCTACTCCTACGCCCGTATCGACAGCCCCACCGTCGACGCCTTCGCGGACGCGGTCGCGGCGCTGGAGGGCGCGGGGCTCCCGGACCGGGTGCGCGGCCAGGCCTTCGCCTCCGGCATGGCGGCCATCAGCACCGTGCTGCTCGCCCTCACCGAGTCGGGCGCGCACGTGGTGGCCTCCCGCTCGATCTACGGCAACACGCACTCGCTGCTGGACCGGCTGATGCGCCGGTTCGGCGTGCGCACTGACTTCGTGGACATCACCGACCTCGACGCCGTGGACGCGGCGGTCACCCCCGAGACCCGGGTGGTGTTCACCGAGACGCTGTCCAACCCGTCCATGACCGTCTCCGACCTTCCCGGGCTGGCGAGGATCGCGCGCGCGGCGGGCGCCGCCCTGGTGGTGGACTCCACGTTCGCCTCGCCGGCGGTCTGCCGCCCCCTGGAGTTCGGCGCGGACGTCGTCGTGCACTCGGCCACCAAGTACCTGGGCGGCCACAGCGACACCACCGGCGGCGTCGCGGTGGCCGCGCCCGACCTCATCGACCGCGTCCGCTCGGCCCGGATCGACCTCGGTCCGTGCCTGGCCCCGGACGAGGCCTACCTGCTGCACCGGGGCCTGGAGACCCTGCCACTGCGGGTCGAGCGCCAGTGCGCGACCGCGGCCGCCTTCGCCGCCGCCCTGGAGGGTCACCCCCTCGTGGAGCGGGTCGACCACCCGTCGCTGCCCTCGCACCCCGGTCACGCGCTCGCGGGGAAGCTCTTCGACCAGGGCCGCCACGGCGCCGTGGTCACCGTCCACCCGCGCGGCGGCCGGGACGAGGGCATGGCCTTCGCCGACCGGCTGGAGGTGGCCACCATCGCCGCCTCCCTCGGTGGCACGCACACGCTGGCCGGGCACGTGGCCTCGACCTCGCACCGGAACATGAGCGCGGCCGAGCTGGCCGCCGCCGGTGTCTCGCCGGGCGCGGTGCGGTTCTCCATCGGCCTGGAGGACCCCCAGGACCTCATCGAGGACGCCCTCGCGGCGCTCGACGGGGGAAAGTGACACACGGGCGGTTTTCACCCGTACCGGATTCATCAGCAGGCGAGATAGGGTCAGGCAGCATGTCGTCCGAGCAGCGCAAGATTCGGGTCGCCGTCGTCTTCGGCGGTCGTAGTTCCGAGCACGAGATCTCCTGCGTCACGGCGGGCAGCGTCCTGTCCGTGATCGACCAGGACCGTTACGAGGTCGTCCCGGTGGGGATCACGCCCACCGGCAACTGGGTCCTGACCTCCGGCGACCCCGAGAGCCTGCGCATCGACGCGGTGACCAAGGCCCTGCCGACCGTCTCGGAGGAGGGTGTCGAGATCGCGCTGCCCTTCGACACGGCGGGTCAGCTCATGACCGTCAGCCCCAACGAGGGCACGCAGCGGCTGGCCGAGGTCGACGTGGTCCTGCCCCTGCTGCACGGGCCCTTCGGCGAGGACGGCACCATCCAGGGCCTCTTCGAGATGATGGGCGTACGCTACGCGGGCGCCGGGGTGTTCTCCAGCGCCGCAGCCATGGACAAGGTCTTCATGAAGGCCCTGCTGGTCGGCAACTCCATCCCCACCAGCGACTACGTCGCCATCACCGAGCGCAGCTGGCGGACCGAGCGCAAGAAGGTTCTGGACGACGTCGCGGAGCTGGGCCGGACGGTGTTCGTCAAGCCCGCACGCGCCGGGAGCAGCGTCGGCATCAGCAAGGTGAGCGACGCCTCGGACACCGACGCCGTGATCGCCGCCGTCGAGGCCGCCCGCGAGCACGACCCCAAGGTGCTGGTGGAGGCGCAGGTCATCGGCCGCGAGATCGAGTGCGGCGTGCTGGAGTCCGAGGACGGCGGCACCCCCGACGTCTCCTTCCCCGCCGAGGTGCACGTGGCGGAGGGCTTCGACTTCTACGACTTCGAGGCCAAGTACCTGTCCACGAGCGGCCTGACCATCCCCGCCGAGATCCCGGAGGAGGCCACCGCCCGTCTGCGCGCGATGGCCGCCGACGTGTTCGAGGCCATGGGCTGCGAGGGCCTGGCCCGGGTGGACTTCTTCTACACCGAGGACGGTCGGATCCTCGTCAACGAGCTCAACACGATGCCCGGCTTCACGCCGTCGTCGGCCTTCCCGCAGATGTGGGGCGCCACCGGCCTGGACTACGCCACGCTAGTGGAACGCATGATCACCACGGCGCTGCGCCGCAGCCCCGGTCTGCGCTGACCGCACGGTGACGCGGAGGAGGGGGCGGGCGTCCCGGGGGGCGCCCCCCCCCAGCCGCCGT
>NZ_JAGPXK010000046.1:0-17362 GCF_018070675.1 Nocardiopsis sp. B62
CGTCATGCCCACACCCAACATCGCCGCCCAGACCCCCGCCCAGGGCGGGGACGGGCAGCACCTTCCCAACCCGAGGACCACCACCAACCCCGACCCAGCGCTCTCCCTCGCTGCCGCAGTTCCGTCCAGGCCAATGACCAGCCACCACACGCAACCCGTTGCGCACCGGCGCGGGGACGCACCCTCCCTCGCTGCCGCAGTTCCGTCCGGGCCAATGACCCGCCGCGACACCCAACACGATGCGCACCGGCGCGAGGAAACACCCTCCCTCGCTGACGCTCTTCCATCCCGGCGAACGACCAGCCACGACACGCAACACGTCGCACACCGGGCGCTCCCCGAACTCGCACTGCTCCGCCTGATGGTTGGCAGGCAATTGTTCAGCGCGGGAAATGGGGCGCCACGAACCACCTGGAGCAGGTGAGTCCACGAGGTGTTGTGCCCTGAGGATTTGTCGAGCAGACCAAGATCAATAACTGCCCGTGGGATCGCGGGCATGGCCTGCGTGAATCCGCTGGGCTCACTCTGGAGGTCGCATTCAAGAGTGGCGGGATTCCCCGCTCTACGAGGGTTCGGGGATGTTGGTGATCAAGGCTGCCAATCCCTCCGCGTCCAGCAGGTCGGCGGGCCGGACGGTCTCCCCCGCTCGCACGTAGTGGAACGCGGCCCGGACCTCCTCCAGCTCCACTCCGGCCAGGTCGGCCCAGGCCAGACGGTAGGCGGCCAACTGCACCCCGACCGCCCTGCGCTCCACGTTGTTCCCTGGCGGACGACCGGTCTTCCAGTCCACGACGTCGTACCGCCCGGTCTCGGCGTCATAGAACACCGCGTCCATGCGACCCCGGATCAGCCGGTCGCCGATGACCGTCTCGAACGGCACCTCGACCTCGACCGGAACGCGCGGACCCCACTCGCTCTCCTCGAACCTGCGCTGGAGGTCGGCAAGGTCTTCGTCCTCACCGGCGGTCTCGTCTGCGGCCCCGGGCAATTCGTCGAGCAGGGTCGCGTTGTGTCCGAACCGCTGCTCCAACCACGCGTGGAAGGCCGTGCCCCGCCTCGTGTGCGGCGCGGGCGGCCTGGGCAGGGGACGGCGGATCTGTCGGGCCAGCGCCGAAGGGTCGCGCGCCAACCAGACCATGGAGGAGACCGACAGGTGGTCGGGCAGCTCCACCTGCACGGGGCCGTCCCCCGGCCCCGCAGCGGCCCTGTCCCGGTGGGCGAGCAGCAGCTCGGCGTCGCGCTCCCAGCCCTGGAGCCTGCGCCGCAGCCCTTCGGGAGGCTTCCTCGGCCCGACCGGCTTCCCCTCACGTATACGCGCACGCGCCTGCTCGACCAGCTCCGCACCAGCCACGATCTGCGCGCGGCGGGAGTCAGCGGGTGGCTGGCCCTCCGGGTTCGGCTCGGGCTCCGGCCCCAGGTCAAGTGCCAGGTCCGGGGCGGGACCGGGCTCGGGCGGGGACTCGATGACCGCGTCGAAGTCGGGCACCGGTACGTCGTCGAACTCGGGGTCGTACTCCGGCTCGAACTCGAAGTCCGGTTCCGGTCCGAACTCGAAGTCCGGCACGGTTTCCGGCACTGCCGGAACCGGCAACAGCACCGGTGCGGGCTCGGCCGAACCCGAGGCGGAGGGCACGTCCTCGGGGGGCCACACCGCCGACGACTCCTCCTCGTCGTGCGGGTTGGTGTCCTCGGGGTCCGGCGGCGGGTCCCAGCGCACCACTCCCCCGGCACCCTGCTCGCAGGCCTCGCGGATCTCCTCCAGGAACTCCGAGGGCCCGCGCGGGGTGCTGCCGGTCCGCCCCCACCAGTGGCCGGTGCACACCAGCTCGTAGGAGGCACGGGTGACCGCCACGTACGCCAGCCGCCGCTCCTCCATCAGGTGGCGGGCCTCCTCGGCCTCCTTGAAGGCGGCGATGTCCTCCTTCTCGACCCCGCGCAGCGTGGGCAGGCTGGAGCGGTCGCCGCGCAGAGGGTACGGGAGCTGGTGGTCGGCCTTCACCCACGCATGGGAGTCGCGGGCCTTGGCGGGGAAGAGCGGGGCGCGCGCTCCGGCACTCACCCCGGGCACGATCACCACGGGCCACTCCAGGCCCTTGGCTCCGTGCATGGTCATGAGCTTCACGCTGTCCGAGCCACCCACCCGCTCTCCCGGGCTGAGGGCGCTCTCGTTCTCCTCGGCGGCGTTGAGGTAGCCGAGGAAGCTGCCCAGAGTGGGGTCCTCGGAGTTACCGACGAAGCGGACCGCGTGGTCCACGAAGGCGTCCAGGTCGGCGCGGGCCGAGAGGGGGTCGCGGTTGGTGCGAGCGCCCACCTCGATGTCCAGGCCGAGCATCCGCTCGATCTCGGTGATCAGGTCCGGGAGCGGCTGGCCCACGAGTTTGCGCAGGGTGCGCATTTCCTCGGCGAGGCGACCCAGACGCTCGTAGGCGGTAACCGAGTAGTTCTGGGCGGGCCCGGGGTCGTCGACGGCGTCCACGAGGCTGCCGCTCTCGGCGGTCAGGTCCAGGACGGTGCGGCGCAGCAGGTCCTCCGACTCCTCGTGCGCCCCCTCCTCCGCCGCGGGGCCGGTGAGGTCGCGGCGGGTGTGCCGGGCCAGCTCGGTGGCGCGGGAGCCGAGGGCGGCGAGGTCGCGGGGCCCCATCCGCCAGCGCGGACCGGTGAGCAGGCGGGCCAGCTCGTTACCGGCCGAGGCGTCGTGAACCACGCGCAGAGTGGCGATGATGTCGCGGACCTCGGGCACGAGCATGAGCCCGCCCAGGCCGACGACCTCCACGGGGATGCCGTGCGCCTCCAGGGCGTCGCGCAGCGGCGGGAACTGGGAGCGCTTGCGGCACAGGACGGCGACGTCACCGGGGCTGATTCCGCCGTCGGGGCCACCGCCGGTCTCGCTCTCGGGCCACACCAGCCCGTCCGGGGCGAACACCTGGCCACCCGGGCGCTCGGCGTCTGCCCGGAGCAGGTCGCGCACGTGGTCCGCGATCCAGGCCGCCTCCTCGGTCTCCGTGGAGAACAGTCCCGCCCGTGCGAGACCGCGCCCCTGCCGGGCCTGACTGGGGTGCAGCACCGGGACGTCGGCCGCCTCCGCGCGCAACGGCTCGGAGATGCGCTTGGCCACCCGCAGGACCCGTTCGCCGTTGCGGAAGCTGAAGGTGAGGCGCCGGACCGGGGCGGGGCGTCCGGGCGCGACCGGGAAGTCCGTGGGGAAACTGGTGAGGTTGGCGGCGATCGCCCCCCGCCACCCGTAGATGGACTGGCAGGGGTCACCCACGGCGGTCACCGCGTGCCCCTCGCCGAACAGCGCGCGCAGCAGCACCAGCTGGGCGTGACTGGTGTCCTGGTACTCGTCGAGGAGCACCACGCGGAACCGGCCGCGCTCGATCAGCCCTACCTCGGCGTGGTTCTGGGCGATGCGGGCGGCCAGGGCCATCTGGTCGCCGAAGTCCATGGCCTCCCGCGCGTGCTTGGCGTGGTTGTAGCGGTCCACCAGCGGGAGCAGCTGCTCGCGGCGGCGCTGGGTGTCCACCAGGTCCCGGGTGGGCTGGGTGGTCTTGCGGGACATGGCGTCCACCCCGGCCTGGATCCAGCGGCCGACGCCGCGCACCTGGTCAGTGGTGGTGAGGTGGTCGGAGATCTGCCCGGACAGGTCCAGGACGCGGCGGGTGACGGTGTCCGCGCCGACGTTCACGTGCTCCATGGGGCCGTCGTACTCGCCGACGATCCGGGCGGCCAGCTGCCAGGCCTGACCCTCGCTGAGCAGCCGGGACGTGGGTTCGACCGCCTCACGCAGGGCGTGGTCGGCGACGATGCGCCCGGCGTAGGAGTTGTAGGTGGAGACGGTGGGCTCGCCGTCCAGCAGCTCCTCGGGGAACTGCTCGGTGGCGCGCAGCTGCTCCAGGCGCTTGCGCACGCGCTCGGCCAGCTCGGCGGTGGCCTTGCGGGTGAAGGTCAGCCCGAGGACCTGCTCGGGGCGGACGTGGCCGTTGGCGACCAGCCACACGACGCGGGCCGCCATGGTCTCGCTCTTGCCCGATCCGGCACCGGCGATCACCACCCCGGGCTCCAACGGCGCCGAGATGACCTGGGCCTGCTCGACGGTGGGTTCGGGGCGCTTGAGGAGCCGGGCCAGCTCGGCCGGGCTGAAGCGGGGTCTGTGGGGATCGGGGGAACCGGAGGCGGAGGGTGCCCCGGGGATGGGTTCAGACATGTCGGCCCTCGTCCTGGACCGGGCAGCAGGCGCGCACGGCGCACGCGTTGCATCCGGTGTTGCGGGTGGCGGCGAAGCGGGACCCTCCCATGCCTGTGGCGACCTCGCGGACGAGGGTCCCCGCCCATTCGGGGTCGGGGTCCTCACCGAGCGGGGGCTGGGTCTGTTCGCGCGCCTTCTTGCTGAGCGCCGCCTTGCCGACCTGGACGAGGGCGGCGCCGCCGGGTTCGGCCAGGCCGAGCTTGGCGAAGGCGCCCCGGAGGACGGCCATCTGGTAGACGCCGAGCTGGGGGTGGCGGGCCAGGTCGTCGGCCTTGGTGCCGCCGGTCTTGATGTCCACGACCACGGCGCGGCCCTCAGAGTCGCGTTCGAGGCGGTCCACGCGGCCGGTGATCTCGATCCCGCCCACGTCCACCTTGAAGCCCTCCTCGGTGACGACCAGCTCGCGGTCGTTGGTGGCGTCCCAGGTGATGAACTTGCGGACCATCTCGTCCGCGCGGTCGCGCTGTTTGTCGGACTGCCAGGGTCCGCCGAAGTCGAGGTCGGCCCAGATCTCGTCCATGCGGGCGCCGACCTCCTCGGCGGTGCCACCCTCGGCGACCAGCACGGCGACGGCGTGCACGACCGTGCCCAGAGCGGAGGCGGAGTCGCCCGAGGAGGCCCCCGCCGCGCGCTCCAGCAACCAGCGCAGCTGGCAGTTGGTGAAGCTCTCCACCTGGGAGGGCGACACCCGGATGGTGTCCTCGGGGTCGGAGAGCGGGCGGGCGTCGGAGAAGGGGGTGAGCGCGTACCACTCGGCCGGGTCCGCGCCCCGCACACCCTCCTCCGCCAGGCGGGCCAGATGGGCGGCGGCCGCCGTGCGCAGGGGGTCGGGGGCCTCGGGGTCGGTGACCACCGAGCGCAGGTCGGCGACGAGCGCGGGCAGGGACAGCCAGCGGCGGCCGGTGCTGACCTGCTCCGGGTCGCCCGTGCCCATCTCGTTGAGGAAGCGGGAGGGGCGTTCGTCGGTGTCCTCGCCGCCCACGCAGGTGACGTAGAGGGAGCGGCGGGCACGGGTGAGCGCCACGTAGAACAGGCGGCGTTCCTCGTGCAGGAGCTTGGAGGCCAGGGCGGCGCCGAAGGAGTCGGCGGAGTGGCTGCCGGAATCCAGCAGCTCCTCCACGCCGAGCAGGGAGCCGCGTAGCCGCAGGTCCGGCCACTCGCCCTCCTGGACCCCGGCCACGATCACCAGGCCCCACTCCAGGCCCTTGGAGCGGTGGGCGGTGAGGATGCGCACCGCCTCGCCCTCGGGCGCGCGCTCGGCGAGGCTGTCGCCGGGGATCTCCTGGGCGGCCAGGTCCTCAAGGAACCCGTCGGGGGTGCCGGGGGGCAGGCGGTCGCAGTAGCGGGCCGCGCTCTCGAACAGCGCGACCACGGCGTCCAGGTCGCGGTCGGCGGCGGCGCCTCGGCGCCCCCCTGCCAGGCTGGCGCGCATGAGGCGGTCGGCCAGGCCGCTGTCCCGCCACAGCTCCCAGAGGACCTGCTCGGCATCGGCCCCCTTGGCCGCCAGGTCCCGGACGGTGCGCAACGCGTTGGCCACGCGCAGGGCCGGGGCAGCCACGGCGGGGTCCACCAGCGTGAGTTCACCGGGGTCGCGAAGGGCGTCCACGAGCAGCTGGGAGGACGGCCGGTATCGCCCGGAGTCACTCGCGACAGCCTCGGACGCCCCACCCCCGACATCAGCCCCGGAGGCCTCACCAGCACCGGTATCCCTGGTGGTCCCAGAGGACTCAGGGGCCCCGGCGACCCCAGTGGCCTCGGCACCCTCAGCAGCCCCTACTGCCTCTGTGGGATCAGTGATCCCGGCGCCCTCGGCGGGCTCGGCGGCCTCAGCAGCACCGACGCCCTCAGCAGCCCAGGAGTCCCTGGCGGCCCCGGCGGAGGCGGCTCCGTTCGCGGCGCGGTCGAGGTCCAGGCGGCGCAGGGCGCGGACCAGACGGCGCAGCCGGACCGAGTCCGCCTCGCCGAAGGGGCTCATGAGCAGCTCGCGGGCGGCGTCGTCGTCCAGTTCCTGTGGGCGCAGGCCGTAGCGGATCAGGCCCAGCAGCGGACGGACGATGGGTTCGGCGGCCACCGGGAGATCGTCGGACCCCACGACCACCGGCACCGAAGCGGCCGTGAGCGCCCGGCGCAGCACCGGGAGCTGGCGGCTGGAGGAGCGCACCAGGACGGCCATGTCCGACCACGGGACACCGTCCACCAGGTGGGCGCGGCGCAGGGTGTCGGCGATGACGGCGGCTTCCTGGGTGGAGCTGTCCGCCATGAGGACGTGCACCTCGCCGTCCGGGACCCCCTCGGGGGGGATGAGGTCGCGGTGGGCGTTCACGCGGCCTCGCGCGGAGGCCACGGCGGGCAGGCGGCGGGTGAGACCGCGCGAGGCCGCCAGCAGGGCCGCGCCGCTGCGACGACAGGTGCGCAGCGCCACGACCGGGGCGTCGGTGCGCCGCAGGGTGGGGAAACGGCGCGGGAAGTCGAGGATGTTGTCCACCTCTGCGCCGCGGAAGGCGTAGATGGACTGGTCCGGGTCGCCCACAGCGATGAGGTCTCGGCCGTCCCCGGCCAGGGCGCGCAGCAGCTCCTCCTGGGCCGGGTCGGTGTCCTGGTACTCGTCGACGAACACCACCTCGTGGGCGGCGCGCTCGCGCTCCTGCACCTCGGGGTCGGAGAGCATGTTCGCGGCGACCCGCACGAGCTCGGCGTAGTTGAGGGTGGGCACCGGCGCGATGTCGAACCGGCCGTTCATCCGGGAGAGGAACCCGGCGGCGGCGGTCCAGTCGTCGCGGTCGCGCTCGGCCGCCGCCCGGGCCAGGTCGACCGGGCCCAGACCGCGCTCCTGGGCGCGCATGAGGAAGTCGCGCAGTTCCTCGGCGAACCCACGGGTCTCCAGGGCCGGGCGCAGCCGCTCGGGCCACTGCTCGGCGCCGTCCTGGAACTCCCAGTTCAGCAGCTCGCGCACCTCCATGAGCTGCTCGGGCCCGGACAGCAGTCGGGGCGGGGAGTCGCCCATCCGCTGGAACTCGCGGCGGATGAGGGCGTAGGCGTAGCTGTGGAAGGTGAGCGCGAGGGGTTCGCGGGTGGTGCGCCGAAGACGACCGGTGATGCGCTCACGCAGCTCCTGGGCGGCCTTGCGGCTGAAGGTGAGCACCAGGATGCGGGAGGGGTCGACACCACGGTTGTCGATGCGGTCCACCACGGCCTCGACGATCGTGGTGGTCTTGCCGGTCCCGGGACCGGCCAGGACCAGGAGCGGGCCGCCCGGGTGGTCGACGACGCGCTGCTGGTTCTCGTCCAGCACCGGAGGCGGCAGCACCTGGTGGGCGCGCCGCACAAGACGGTACGGGGATGTGTTCACTCCTCCAGTTCACCAGAGGTCGACGACCATCGCGGACGCCGCGTGGGCGCTCCAGAGCCCCGTCAGGCGCCGCTTCCCCCGTCCCATCGGGCTTCCCGCATGTCCACCCGGTCGCCGCTCGGGCGCATCGGGGTGGCCTCCGCCGCGTAGTGGGATCGGGCACGTACGAGGTGGCCCTCGGCGGGGCGCCCGTCCGAGCGCACCACCCGCCACCACGGAACTCCCCCGCCCCAGCGGGACATCACCGAACCCACCTGACGGGGGCCGCCCCTGCCGACGTACTCGGCGATGTCCCCGTAGCTCATGACCCGGCCCGACGGGATCCGCTCGACCACCGAGAGGACCTCCTCGGTGTACTCGTCGAGGGGCTCGGACTCCTCGTCCTCGGCGGGTTCTCGGGGGTGGGGCTCGACCATGCGCCGAGCCTATCCGCCCCCTCCGACACTCGTCGGCGTCGGTTACTCGGACACCACGTTCATGTGGGTGCCCCAGGCCAGCTCGGGGTCGCGCCTGCGCGCCGCACGGGCCTGCACCAGACCGTTCACGCCCAGAGCGGCGATGATCACGCCCCCGACCCACGCCGTGATCGCGGCCGGCAGGACGTGGGTGTAGTCCAGCGCCCACGGCAGGACGAACAGCAGCACTCCGGCCGCCGTCACTCCGAGCTCGGTCACCAGCGCGCCGGGGCGGGTCAGGGACATCGTGGCCATGACGATGACCGCCAGGCCCACCAGGAGGAACATCGCCCCGGAGAAGCCGTACATCCCGTGCCCGACCCAGCTCAGACCCACGACGAGTCCGAGAACGATCGTGGCCACGTCCGCCCAGCGTCCCTTCTCACGCATCACGCCACCTCCTCGCGGCAGGGGTCCGCACCGGAGGTCGGTACCGCACCCCGTGGATGCTTCGTACCCATTTATCCCTCTCGGTAGGGGTTCGGACCAGGGAAAAGTCCGGCTGCCCCCACGGACACACGACGGACGGCGCCGGGAAAACCCGGCGCCGTCCGAAGGAGGCGCTTGGGCCCGCCGCGCGGGCTCGCTCTCTAGTACTCGGGCAGGCTCGGGTCCACCTGGTTGATCCAGGCCAGCACGCCGCCGCCCACGTGCACGGCGTCGGAGAACCCGGCGGCCTTCACGGCGGCCAGTGCCTCGGCCGAACGCACACCGGACTTGCAGTGCAGGACCACGCGCTTGTCCTGCGGCAGCTGCTCGAACGCCTTGCCGTTGAGGAACTCACCCTTGGGGATGAGCGTGGCGCCCGGGATGCTGACGATCTCGTACTCGTTCTGCTCGCGCACGTCCACGAGGAAGATCTCGTCGGGCTTGTTGTCCAGCAGCTCCTTGAGCTCCGGAGCGGTGATGGTCGAGTCCGCGGCGGCCTCGGTGGCCTCCTCGGACACGGCCCCGCAGAAGGCCTCGTAGTCGATGAGCTCGGTGACCGGCTCGGTGTCCGGGTCCTTGCGGACCTTGACCTCACGCCAGGTCATCTCCAGGGCGTCGAAGATGAGCAGACGGCCGACCAGCGGGTCACCGATGCCGGTGATCAGCTTGATCGCCTCGTTGACCATCACCGAGCCGATGGAGGCGCACAGCACGCCCAGGACGCCGCCCTCGGCGCAGGAGGGGACCATGCCGGGCGGCGGCGGCTCCGGGTAGAGGTCGCGGTACTGCGGCCCGTACTCGTTCCAGAAGACGCTGACCTGACCATCGAACCGGTAGATCGAACCCCACACGTAGGGCTTGTTCAGGATGACGGCGGCGTCGTTGACCAGGTACCGGGTGGCGAAGTTGTCCGTGCCGTCCAGGATCAGGTCGTAGCCCGCGAGGATGTCCAACGCGTTGTCCGACTCCAGGCGGTCCTGGTGCAGGATGACCTCGACGTTGGGGTTCACCTCCTTGATGCTGTCCCGGGCGGACTCGGCCTTGGGGCGGCCGACGTCGCTCTGCCCGTGGATGACCTGACGCTGGAGGTTGGACTCGTCGACGACGTCGAAGTCGATGATGCCGAGCGTGCCCACACCGGCGGCGGCCAGGTAGAGCAGGGCCGGGGAGCCGAGACCGCCCGCACCGACGACCAGCACCTTGGCGTTCTTCAGGCGCTTCTGGCCGGCCATCCCCACGTCGGGGATGATCAGGTGGCGCGAGTAACGGCGCACCTCGTCCACGGTCAGCTCGGCGGCTGGTTCGACCAGCGGCGGCAGCGACACGGTGACTCCTCATGACTGTTCGGGTCGCTTCGCGTCCACCCGTGCCGAGGGGCCCACGGGAACGTGGGGGTGCGCGAAGCTGCTTGCACTCATACCCAACCTAACGGGTGGGGTATTCCATTCCCACCCCGGGGAGGCGTGGTCCTCGTCGCCCCCCGGGCGCTTCCTGACCTCCCTCAACCACCGCGGCCCGGGAGTTCATTCCACACGGTGAGGGAGCACCGGCCGCGCGGCTCCCCTTGCCCCGAGAGTCGTCGCGGGTAGTGTCGCTCGTACGCTCCGCGACGATCCTGGGAGGACCCTGTGGCAACTTCCGACGACAGTGGGAACCGGCGGCGCAGCGCCCCTGAGGACGAGGACCCGACCGCGGCGGTGCCCGAGGCGGACGCGGCCGAACAGCGCGTCCGGGCCGACGCCGACGCTGACGAGGGCCGCGAGGACTGGACCGAGCGGGCCGCTGGGGAGAGCTTCGACCAGGCCGACGAGGCGGACGTGATCGAACAGGTCCGGGAGGCCGGACAGGACGAGGAAGAACGCCGCTGACCGCACGTGGTCCCGCCCCACCCCGCCTGACCACGGGCGGCCGTGCGTGAGCACTGCCCACGCCGAAGCTACGCCGGAGTAGGATGGGGGAAAAGCTGCGGGCCGCGTCACAGAGCCGAGACCGCGTCCGACAGCGTAAGCCACGCAGATGTCCGGTGAATGGTGTGCATCTGCCATGCCGAGTTCGGAGGGTGTGGGTGTGACAGCTCCATCAGACGCCCGCGCCCGGGGCACGCGGCTGCCCCGGGTCCGCCGCCGCCGCCAACTCCTGGCAGCGGCTCAGGAGGTCTTCGTCGCCCGTGGCTACCACGCCGCGGCGATGGACGAGATCGCGGACCGCGCGGGAGTCAGCAAGCCGGTCCTGTACCAGCACTTCCCCGGAAAGCTGGAGCTCTACCTGGCCCTTCTGGAGGAACACTCCGAGGCCCTGGTCGAGAAACAGCGGGAGGCGCTGGAGAGCACCGACGACAACCGTCAGCGCGTCACCGCCAGTTTCCAGGCCTACTTCGACTTCGTGGCGGGCGACGGAGAGGCGTTCCGGCTGGTCTTCGAATCCGACCTGCGCAACCTCCCGGCCGTCCGGGAGAAGAGCGAGCACACGTTCCAGCGCTGCGCGGAACTGATCGGCAAGGTCATCCGCCAGGACACCAGCATCTCCGACGACGAGGCGCACCTGCTGAGCATCGCGCTGGTCGGCATGGCCGAGACCAGTGCCAGGTACTGGCTGAACAACCACGGCGCGGTCCCCAAGGACGCCGCCGAACAGCTGGTGGCCAGGCTGGCCTGGCGCGGGATCAGCGGCTGGGACCTGACCCGGCCCGCCGACGAGGACGAAGCGGAGACCGGGTCCGGGGACTGACCCCGCCCGCGACGCTCCCGCGAACCCACGCGGAACGGACCCCGGAACACCACGGCGTTCCGGGGTCCGTCGCGTTCCCGCGAGTTCTCCATGCTTTTCCCGAGCAATTACCGACCGGGCATTATCCCGAATCCCCGGGCGAAAAAGAACCACAGAATGGCCATTCCTCGACCAAGACCGGGCAATCAACGCGACACCGGCATTCAGAACGGTTCGATTAACGTGCGTCGGGTATCGCGAAACTGAGAAGTAACGCGCTTCTCTTCGCCGTATCCGTTCGGCACCGGCCACCGGCGCGCGAGCGGAACCAGCGATTCGGGGGTGAGGACGTATGGACATCGGTCAGGGCCTGATGGACGCCTGGCAGACCGTGGCGGGCTTCGTACCGCTGCTGTTGGGCTTCCTGGTGATCCTGGTACTGGGCTGGATCATCGCCTGGTTCGTGGGGAAGGGCGTCGCCAAGGGCCTGCACAGTGTCGGACTGGACCGCGCACTGCACCGCGGGGGCGTGGGCGAGTACTTCGAGCGCAGCCGCTGGACCGCCAGTGAGCTGGGCGGAAAGATCGTCTACTACGTCGGTCTGTTGTTCGTGCTGACGCTCGCGTTCAACGTCTTCGGGCCGAACCCGATCAGCACGCTGCTCAATGACGTCATCGCCTGGATTCCGCACGGCATCGTGGCGCTGATCATCGTCGTGGTGGCGGGCATGATCGCCAAGGCCGTCCGGGACCTGATCACCGGTGCCCTGGGCGCGCTGTCCTACGGCCGGTTCCTGGCCAACATCGCGGCCGTGGCCGTCCTGGCGCTCGGTGTCATCGCGGCGCTGAACCAGATGGGCGTCGCCACCACCGTCACGCTTCCGGTGCTGGTCGCGGTGCTCGCCACGGTCGGCGGCATCCTGGTGGTCGGCGTCGGCGGCGGACTCATCCGCCCGATGCAGTCCCGCTGGACGAACTGGCTGGAAGCGGCCGAGCGCGAGACCGCGCGCGTGAGCGGCGGTGAGAGCAGCTACGACGCCGGACGCGAGGCGGCCATGGGCCGACCGGGCTTCAGGCCCACCGAGGGCCAGGGGGCGCGGGAGGAAGCCTCCAGCCTGCCGGGACAGCGCCCGAGGGGCGGTGAGCCCACCTCGTAGCCACGAGGAAGCCGACCCGGGGTGACCCGGGTTCGGGTGACCCGAAGACGCAGTTGAGGGCGGGGCCAATGGCCTCGCCCTCGTCGTGTGCGCCGTCCGTGCGGCGCCCCGTCACAGGAACTCGGAGTCCCGCAGTTCCTGACGGGAGAGGTTCTCGATGCGTCGCCACGCCAGGACGCCCGTGGCGATCAACGGCAGGAACGCCAGCCAGAAGACGACGCTTCCGGGTCCGGTGAACACCATCGACGCGAGCGCGACAACGAAGATCAGTGCGAAAAGCGCGAAGTCGACGCGATCCTGCTGGATCAGGACGCCGACCGGTGGGCGCGCCGCCCCATGCCGACCGCTCCTCATTCGCTTTCCTTTCTCGCGGCTCTTCGGGCCGCTCCGCCGTTACGGTGCCCGGGTACCGCCTCGCCCCTGGAACACCGTGAATACCACGTTGCATTCCGCAGGCCACCGGTTCCGGCGGTACGCCGATCCGGATCGGGCCGCCAAGGTTCACCGGTGCCTTTTCAGCGTACGCCCAAGTGGCGGATCGCGCCGGAGAACCAGAAGGGCGATGGCCGCGAGCGGAATCGCGGCGCAGATCACACTCGCCTGCGGACGTCACCAACCTAGCGGACGAAACCACGGTCCTTCGCCAGTCGGCAGATCGCGAGAATGCGGAGCGTCTCCCAGTCATAGCTGGAGTCCTCGGAGTCCCAGCCGCGTTCGAGGCAGCCGTCAAGAAAACCGTGCAGGTACGTTCCGAGCGTGTTGGCGGTGAGTTCGGCGCCGCCGGAGACGATGCCTTCGCACACCTGTGCGGCGTGCTGGTCCAGCTCAGCGCTCATCCAGGGCGGCACCGGCGCGTCGAGGGGGCCGATCTTGTGGAAGTCACGGGTGAGTCCGGCCAGCGGGTGGCGCACGGAGGTCCCACGGGGCATGGAAGTACCTACTCGCGTGGTCAGGAGACGGGAAACTCCATCGACTCTATGTGCGCCGAACCAATGGATCGTAACGAATGTGTTGGAAATTACCCGCACTTGACCAAGTGGAACCAAGTTCCGGTCAAACGCCCAAGAAGGCAGAAACCAGTACTGGTCGGGCGTTGAGCGCGCCTATTCGGCCAGGCCCATCGCGGAGAGTCGCGCCGCGTGCCCCTCCGTGAGCGAGGCGAACATCCGGCTGACGGCTGCGAGGTCGCCCAGACCGGAGTCGCCCGTCCTCTCACTCCGCTCGGCCACCTTGGGATCACGCGCCAGCATCGTGGCCAGCTGCGGCCGGTCCACCGCCACGGCCTGCGCCTGGCTCAGCGCCTCCCCCACCAGACGACGCGCCCACAGGGACAGGCGCCCGGCCAGCTTGGGGTCCTCGGCGAGCGCGGCGCGCACCTGCCCGGCGACGAACTCGGCTCGCTCGGTCTCGGCGAGCACGTCCTCGACGAGTGCGCGGGTGTCGGCGTCGGCGAGCTCGGCGACCCTGCGGTAGAAGTCACCCGCGATGCCGTCGCCGACGTAGGTCTTGACCAGGCTCTCGAGCCAGCTCTGCGGTTCGGTGCGCTCGTGCCAGGCGTCCAGGGGACTCACGAACGGGGCCATGGCCTCCTCGGGGTCCACCCCGAGCTCACCCAGGCGTTGGTGAAGCGCCTGGTAGTGGTTCTGTTCGGTGGCGGCCAGACCCGCCAGCTGCCCCTTGGTCCGCAGCGAGGGCGCCAGACCGGCGTCGTCGGCCAGACGGAAGAAGGAACCGAGCTCGGCGTAGGCGAGCAGTCCGAGCAGATCGATCACGCCGGGGGCGGCAGAGGAGCCTTGGGTCATGCCCGTCAGCGTATCGTTCGGCCTGCCCCGCACCCAATCGGGGACTTTTCGGGGACTAAACGCCTCCGGAGAACGGTTGCACCCGCTGAGAGCGGGTACGGTCCCGGCCGTCGGAGTCCGGTGAACAGCGGGGTCCACAGCACAGTGAGCAACTATGTGCACCGGGCGAACCAGCAGCTAGACTCAGCGTGATGACCGGCGCGCACGATCGCGGCGCCGCGTCCCGCACCCCAGCGACGCGGGCCCTCCCGCGAGCATCTTCCGGCGCCGCGGACGCGGGCGCCCAGCGACGTGCGACCGGACACCACAACGTGTCCTCACGAGCAGTGCGGCGTGAGGGAGCAACGGCCCACGCGCCCAGCTACGCACCGCACACGACAATCCAGCGGATGGAACCGACACATCGTGACCAGGGAACCCCCCGGGCCGCGCGGGTCCAGACGGCAGCGCCACCGAGGCTCCCTCGCCGAAGCGGGAACCGGTGAGCCGCGCCCTCCGCGGCGGTCACAAGCCGCCCGCGACCGCACCCCGCCGCGGCCACGAACAACGCTGCGGCCCGCCTAGATGGAGGCTTGAGCCCTGAGCAGCACAGCAGAAACCACGACATCCGCGACCACCTTCCGCGACCTGGGCGTGAGCCCGGAACTCGCCGACGCCCTGGAGGCGGAGGGGATCATCTCCCCGTTCCCCATCCAGGAACTGGCCCTCCCGATCGCGCTGAACAGCAGCGACATCATCGGCCAGGCGCGCACCGGAACCGGCAAGACCCTCGCCTTCGGTCTTCCCCTCCTCCAGCGCGCGCAGGAAAAGCCGGGCACGTCCAAGCGGCCGCGCGCCCTGGTCGTCGTCCCCACCCGTGAGCTGGCCATCCAGGTGGCCGCCGACCTCACGACCGCCAGCAAGCGCAGCGGCGGCCGCATCCTGACCGTCTACGGCGGCCGTTCCTACGAGCCGCAGATCAACGGGCTCAAGGAGGGCGTCGACGTGGTCGTCGGCACCCCGGGCCGGCTCCTCGACCTGGAGAACCAGAAGCACCTGCGGCTGGACGAGGTCGCGGCGGTGGTCCTGGACGAGGCCGACAAGATGCTCGACCTCGGTTTCCTCCCGGACATCGAGCGCATCCTCAAGAAGATCCCGACCGAGCGCCAGGTGATGCTCTTCTCGGCCACCATGCCGAGCGAGATCGTCACGCTCTCCCGGAACTACCTGCGCCAACCCACCCACGTGCGGGCCGGTGACGACAACGAGATCGACGGCTCGGCCATCACCAAGCGGATCGCCCAGCACGCGTTCCGCACCCACCAGATGGACAAGCCCGAGATGCTGGCCCGGCTCCTGCAGTCCGAGCAGCACGGCCAGAGCATGGTCTTCTGCCAGACCAAGCGGGCCTGCGACAGGGTCGCCGGAGAGCTCAAGGACCGTGGCTTCGCCGCCGCGGCCGTGCACGGCGACCTCGGCCAGAGCCAGCGCGAGCGGGCCCTGCGAGCCTTCCGCAACGGCAAGATCAACATCCTGGTCGCCACTGACGTGGCCGCCCGGGGCCTGGACGTCGACGACGTGACCCACGTGGTCAACTACGAGACGCCCGAGGACGAGAAGACCTACACGCACCGCATCGGCCGCACCGGTCGCGCGGGGCGCACAGGCACCGCCGTCACGTTCGTGGACTGGCAGGAGATGCCGCGCTGGAAGCTGATCAACGGCGCGCTCGACCTGGACTTCCACGAGCCCGAGGAGACCTACTCCACCTCTCCGCACTTCTTCGAGGCGCTGCGCATCCCCAAGGGGACCAAGGGCAAGCTCGCCATGGAGAAGCGCGGCGAGCACGCCGGGCTGGAGGCCGAGGAGGTCGAGGACATCGGCGACACCGGGCAGCCGCGCGGCGGCGACCGGGGTGGCCGCAAGAGCCGGGGCGGCGACCGCAAGGAAAGCGCTGAGCAGGGGGGACGCAAGAGCTCCCGTGACCGCGACCGGAACCGTTCCCGCCGACGCACCCGCAGCGGTGAGAACGTCGGCCGCTCCGAGGGTTCGGCGGAGAAGGCGTCGGTGAAGGCCGACGCCCCGACCAACGGTCCCGAGCAGTCCGCCGAGGGTGACGGTGCCCGCAGGGTCCGCCGCCGTCGTCGCACCCGTGGCGCCGTGCGCCGCGACCCCGAGAACACCTGAATCACCTGATCCGAGAACGGTCGAATCCGCGTCGGGTACCCCCGGACCGGTAGTCCCATCGTCTAGGGTGGCCCGACGTGAGTACACCTGAGTTCCTCGATCCGCCGCCGGGTGTGCGGCGCACGGACCTTCGTCTTTCGTACGGTCCGGTGGCCGCACTCCGGGCCCAGCCCACCTCCGGCGGCACCGTTCTGACCCCCGCTGTCCTGGTGCACGGCTTCACCGGCAGCAAGGAGGACTTCATCGCCCTCCTCCAGAGTCTGGCGCAGGCCGGGCGGGAGGTGGTCGCGATCGACCTGCCCGGCACGTACCAGTCGCCGGGCCCCGAGACCCTCATCCCGCCGCCCGGGGTCGAGCTGCCCGACTACCGCCTGTCCTCCCTGGGCGCGGTGGTCGGAGAGGTGCTCGACGTGGTCGGCGACGGCGGCCCCGTGCACCTGGTGGGGCACTCCTTCGGCGGGCTGGTCTCCCAGGAGGCGGCGCTGACCGAACTCACTCCGCTGGCCTCCCTCACCCTGATGTGCTCCGGCCCCGGCGCCCTGAGCGGCCCCGGCGCGGACCGAGCACGCAACCTCATCGCCGCGCTGTCGATGGACCCCACCCCGGAACGACTGCGGACGCTGTGGGACGAACGCTTCGCCGCCGAGGCCCGCGCCCGCACCCCCAAGCCCGAGGTCGTCGACTTCCTGCGCGAGCGGTTCCTGAACACGAGTGCCCTGGCCCTCATCCGGATGGCCGAGGACCTGCTGGGCGCCCGGGACCGGATCGACGAGCTGGCGGAGGTGGACCTGCCCGCCCTGGTCCTCTACGGCGAGAACGACGACGCCTGGCCGCTGGCCGAGCAGGACGGGATGGCCGAGCGCCTGGGCGCGCGGCGGCTGGTGGTCCCCGGTGCGGGCCACTCCCCCAACGTGGAGGCCCCCGAGACCACGTCGAGCGCGCTCACGAGCTTCTGGAACGAGACGGAGTCCGTGGGCCGTCGCTGACCCGCAGCCGGTCCGAGACCGGTGGTGAACGAAGACGAACGGCCGGGCCGCCGCTCCTGATTGGGGC
>NZ_JAGPXK010000047.1:0-15168 GCF_018070675.1 Nocardiopsis sp. B62
CGGAGGCGGGGGAACGACCCGGGGGCCTCAGAGCCCCTTGCCCCGCAGGTGGAGCAGGCGCAGGATCCACGCCGCCGGAACCCCGCACACCACCAGGAACGCCAGGAGGGCGCGGGCCTCCAGCGGCCGGTGGCGCAGGGTCCGGCCGATCCACACCAGGGCCTGGCCGCGCCGTTTGGCTGCCGCCTCGGCGAACGCGATCTGCCCCGCGATCCGCGCGTACCCGCGCGGCACGAGCGCGAACTCCGGATAGCGCTCCAGCAGCCAGCGCAGCGCCGTGGAGATGGTCTGCCAGCGCTCCGAGAAGAACGACTTGCGGTGCCACAGCACCCGCACCCCGGGCTCGGGGATGTTGCGGATCGGTGCCCGCCGGGCCAGCCGCAGCAGGAGTTCGTAGTCCTCCGCGTAGCTGCCGGGGATCTCCTCGCTCACCGTTCCGCAGCCGTCGATCATGGCCCGTCGCCGGATGAGGAACGTGGAAGGGTGCAGCTCGGTCAGGCGCGAGCGCAGCAGGTCGGCGAAGGTGACGCTGGTCCGGTCCAGGGTCCGCTCGGACTCGACCCGGTCGTAGACCACCCGGATGCCGCAGCACACCATGTCGGTGTCCGGCTCGTCGCGCATGATCCGCACCTGCGCCCGCAGCTTGTCGGACATCCAGGTGTCGTCGTCGTCACAGAAGGCGACGAGATCGGTGTCGGCGCCCAACACACCGGTGTTGCGCGCACCGGCCAGCCCCGGAGTGAGCGTGTTGGTCACCACGCGGACCGGGCGGTCCCCCTCGCTGTGGGTGAGCGAGGGGTCCGGCTGGTCGTTGTCGAACACCACGATGGTGGTGATCAGCCCCGGGTAGTCCTGCTCGACGATCGATCGCAGGGTGCGGCGCAGCAGCTCGGGCCGGTCCCGGGTGGGCACGACCACGGTCACCGCGGGCCAGGTGTCGCCGGGCACCTCGGTCGTCACCCCGGTACCGGTACCCCGCCGCGTGTCCGTCCCCTCGTCGGCGGGCCGGTCCTCGTCGGTGAGCAGGTCGATCAGCTCGCCCGCACGCAGCGCCGCGCGGTCGGGGCCGTCGTCGGCGGCCGGGTCGACCCGGAAGTCCTCTGGGGACTCCAGCGCCTTGTCCATGAACGCGTGCAGCTGCTGGGCGGTGGAGCAGGAACGGACCCGGCCCGCGTCCTCCACCCGGCGGACGAACAGCAACTGGTGCTCGTCCACGTGCTCGTCCAGTTCGGGATCCCGGGCCACCACCACGGGCAGGTGCCCGGCGGTCCGTGCCTGGGTGATGGTTCCGGGGCCGCCGTGCGTGACGACGACGGCGGCCGAGCGCATCGCCTCGGACAGCTCCTCTCCGGACAGGAACGGGGTGCCCGAGGCCTTCTCCGGGGCCCGGCTGTGTCCGTGCTGGACCAGGACGGACAGGTCGGGGTTGCGGCGGGCGTAGTCGTCGATCCACCGCACCAGGCGGTCGAAGGAGTGGTGGTCGGTGCCGAGGCTGACGACCACGTCCGGGTGGTCGCTGCCCTCGGGGCTCTTGGTGGGTCGGGTGGTCTGTTCGGTCACAGGAGTGGTCCTACGGTGATGGCGGTCGGCATGAACGAGCGCTGTTCCTCCCACTGGGCGAGGTACAGCCGGGTGAACGGCTTGCAGAGCCGGGCGGTGAGTGTGGGGGTGTCGATGCGGTCGTACACCTCGATGTAGACGGTGGGGACCCGCATCAGCCAGGCCAGGACGAAGAACGGAAGGGCCACCCCGGCGCCGGTGCTGACCACGGCGGCGGGGCGCCGCGCGCGCATCACTCGGAGAGCCAGGAGGGTGTTGCGGAGCAGGTTGCCGAGGTCACGCGTGGTGGGGTGGTGCGCCCAGTACACGGACTCGTCGGTGAGCGAGGTCTCGGCGTCGGGAGTGCGGAAGGTGACCCAGACGCGTTCCCGCCCACGCCACCAGGGACGCAGGGACCGCAACTGGGTGAGGTGACCGCCGCTTGAGGCCACCAGGAGAACCGGTCGTTCTGACATTGGGTGATCAGTCCATTGCTCTGGGTGTTGACGTGTGGGAGTCGTCTGCACGGTGGACGGGTGGACCGGGCTCACCTCCGCGGTTCGAGGTGCTCGCGCAGCCACCAGACCGTGCCGAGGTGGCCGAGCGCCCCCACCAGCACGGCCGCGACCAGGACCGGCACCCCGCCGCCGGTCACCGCGTCCATCGTCGTCGGCAGGGCGCCGAACCACACCAGCGCGCTGCACGTGGCGGCCAGCACCGGTCGGCTGAACGGGTGCAGCACCACCAGGGAGCGCAGCTGCCACAGCGGCAGGAGCTTGCGGACCATGGCGGAGGCCACCAGGGCGACCCCCGCGCCCGCGGCCCCGTACGCGGGGACCAGGAGCACGCACACGACCACGTTGGCCAGCAGCGACATCACGTTGTTGAGCAGGTTCAGGCCGGTGCGCCCGGTCATCGTCAGGACGAGGTCGCCCATCCCCAGCACCTGGGCGGTCATCTGGCCCACGCACACGATGACCAGCGCCGCCACCCCGGCCGCGTACTCGTCCCCGAACAGCCGCATGACCTCGGGTGCGAACACCAGGGCGGACAGGTACAGCGGCCAGTTCAGGCACACCAGCCAGGCCGTCCCCGCCTGGTACAGCGCGCGTACCGCGTTGTGGTCGCGCGAGGCCAGGAGCTCGGCGAAGCGCGGCTGGGCCGCGTTCAACACGGCCTGGGTGCCGAACTGGCCGACGACCATGATCCGTGTGGCGGCCGTGAAGACCGCCGCGCCGC
Source organism: Nocardiopsis sp. B62 (assembly GCF_018070675.1). Taxonomy (NCBI): domain Bacteria; kingdom Bacillati; phylum Actinomycetota; class Actinomycetes; order Streptosporangiales; family Nocardiopsidaceae; genus Nocardiopsis; species Nocardiopsis sp. B62. Next base: position 2,779 of record NZ_JAGPXK010000047.1, read on the forward strand.
TGAGGCCGTTCAGCAGCGCCACCATCACCACCCCGCCGCGCTGCACCCCCATCTGGGCGACCCCGCCCAGGGCGCGGGGCAGCGCGAACGCCCAGAACACCGCTGGGGTGACTCGCTCGTCCCGCGCGTCCCGGGCGTCCCGGGCGTCACACTCTTCACCCGCCTCCCGGTCGTCCCGGGCCTCCGCTTCGGGTGGCGGGAGCTCGTCGGGCGCGGCCCGGCGCACGATCCGCCCCAACCAGAACCAGGCCAGCACCGCCGCCGGGAGGTAGGGACCGGCCCACGCCAGGGCGAGCAGCCCGGCCGAACCGGACAGCGCGATCATCCCCACCAGACCCAGCTGGGCCAGCGGGCGGCCCACCTTGTCCACCAGGACCGTCGCCGACATGTCGTGGTGGGCGCGGGTGGCAGCCAGCGCGGAGTCCGTGAGCACGGCGAACGGCAGGAAGAGCGCCAGCATCCACAGGTACGCCGTGGCCTCCTCCGACCCCAGCGCCTCGGCCAGCGGCCCGGCGAGGACCACCAGCGCGGCCGCGACCACGCAGGAGGCCAACACCGCCGGTCCCAGTGCCAGCCGCAGCAGCACGGGCACGGCCTCGGGACGGCCGAACACCCGCATCCGGGCGATGAAGTACACGAGCCCGTCCGGGGCGCCCGCGTTGGCCACCGCCGCCATGATCAGGAACACGGAGGTCGCCGAGAACAGCAGACCGGCCGTCTCCTGCGAGAACGCCCGGGTGATCGCCACGATCAGCGCCAGGTTGAGCGCGGCGCTCACCACCGCGCCGGCCATGTTCACCACGCCGCCGCGCAGCACCCTGCGCAGGCCGTTCCCGGGACGCGTCCCGGTGGGGGTCACTCGCACCACGAGGGGGTGCGCCCCCACCAGGCGGTCAACCGGGCGTCACTGTCCGCGAAGCGCGAGGTGAGGTCGGTGCGCAGGGACTCGGGCATCACCGCGCGCTTGCGGGCGTTGTGCCTGCCCAGGGAGATCCCGGGCGCCGGGGGCAGGCCCAGGAACTCCAGAATCCCGCCCAGGGCGAAGGGGCCGCCGTCGAACAGGTCGGCGTAGTCCACCACGTGCATGCGCTCGCGCCCCACGGCACGCTCCATCCGCTCCAGCTGGTCCGCGTAGCGGCCCCGGGCCACGTATCCGTGGTGCTGGTGCGAGTGCGAGTGGTGGCCGGGGTCCTCCACCAGCCGTTCCTCGGCTCCGCCCAGACGCTCCTCCTCCAGTTCGAGGGCGCGCGCGAACGACTCGGTCTCGAACCCCCGCGCGGTCTCGTGGGCGTGCGCCGAGTAGGCCCGCTCGACGGGGTCGCGCAGGATCACCACGATCCGCGCGTCCGGCAGCTCCTTGGCGATCCGCTCGGCGGACAGCGGGTGGAAGAGGTAGTAGGGGCTGGACTCGAACACCCGGACCCGGGGTCGCCCCCACCACGGCCGTAGGGAGGCGCGCAGCGGGAAGTGCGAGCGGTACCAGTCCGGGCCGTGGTGGTGGCCGGTGTCGAAGTAGTGCACGCCCTTGCGCAGGACCGGCCCGGTCGCGGCCGGATGCTGGGACAGGGCCTTGAAGAGCGAGGTGGTGCCCGAGCGCTGGGCCCCGCAGATGAGGAAGTCGGGCACGGCCCGGGCGGCGCTGGTGACGCCGCCCAGTCCGTCCGCGAGTGGGAGCAGGGCCCGCCGTGCCGGTTCGGCCAGGCGGTTCAGGGGCGAGGTGGCCCGGGTCATCGCGAGCTCCTTGGGTGTGGGTGGCCCCCGTTCGTGGACAGGGGCCGGGCTGATGTCGGTCAGCCGCGGGGCGGCGCGGCCTGCTTCTTCGTGGCTTGGGTCGGGGCGGACCGGTGCGGCCGTCAGACGGGGTGGGCGGCCTCGTGGGCCGCTCTCTCCTGGAGCCCGTCCAGCGCGGGCAGCAGCCAGTCGTCGACGGCGGCCATGCCGCTGCCGGACTCCGCCTGACGGTCGTGCAGGTAACGCGTGGCGAGGTCGATCAGGTAGAGCGCCATCACGGTGGACACCGCGTGCTCCCGCAGGCCGCACGTCGCCATCAGCGGGTCGCGGAGCAGTCGGGTGCCGCTGTCCAGCCACCGGTGGACCCCCGGGTGCACCCCGGCCTGCACGCACTCGTTGAGGTCGAAGTGCAGGGCGTCGAAACCGGCGGGCGCGTCCATGGTGAGCCGCTCCCAGTCCCACACGAAGGCCCGACGCGCGGTACTGGCGATGTTCCACCTGGTCAGATCGCCGTGCCAGGCCCCGAAGGGCAGGGACACGTCGGGGAGCCGGTGCAGAGCGGCGCGCAGGGGCGCGGCCTCGGGCCGGGTACCGAGCCGGGCGATGCGATCGTCCAGGGTCCTCAGGTACGGGCTCTCGGAGAGTTGGCGCTCGCGCACCTTCTCCATCCCCACGATCTGCGTGACGCAGCGCAGCAGCTGGTACCGGGTGGGCCGGTCCGTCTGGTGGCCGACCGGCAACGCCTCCTGCACCATCAGCGGGTGCCCGTTCCACTCGCCGTCGTAGAGCAGACGGGGCACGGTGACGTCCCGGAGCCGGGCCTGCCCGAGGTGGCGCAGCGCCTCGGTCTCCGCGCGCACCAGGCGCGTGGTGAGGTCGTTGACCGCCACCTTGGCGTAGCCGATGGTGCGTCCGCCCGGGGTGAGCAGGAGCAGGACCGGTTTGCGGTTGGCGCGCGGCGGGCCCACGTGGATCGCGATGGCCAGTTCGCGGTCCAGGGCCGTGGTGAGCGCGTGCTCGATCCCCGGTCCCGCACCCACGAACAGCCGGTCGCGCAGGAGCAGCGGCGCCACCCCCGTGGCGAAGGCGCCGGTCAGCAGCAGGGTCCGCAGCCGCTCACCCAGGGAGTGCCCCTGCGCGAAGGAGGTGATCCCCCTCGTGGCCGCCGAACGGTTGTGCGCGGGCAGGATCACCCGGGGATTGTGCGCGTTGGGCACCGGGAGGTACTGGTTGCCCCGGTTGCGGTACGCCATGCGGCGCACCGCCCCGTCCCCGGTGCCGAGCAGGCCCCCGCAGGGCCACAGCACCGCCGCGAGGTCGGTCAGATAGGTGGTCTCGCTGTTCACCAGGCACCCCCGCCGGTGCGCGCCGCCCCGCCACGTCGGACCACCGGTTCCTCGCCGCGCCAGAGCAGGGCGACGGCGATCATGGTGACGGCGAGCGGGGACATGAGCGCGACGTAGAAGAACATGTACCAGAACAGAAGCAGGACGGTCAGGAGGGCACCCTGACCGACCGGAGTCGACGCGGCCCGGTGGCGCCAGGCCACCCAGGCGAAGAATCCGAAGAGCAGTGCGGTGCCCACCCAACCGCTGGAGATCAGGGTGATCCACAGCTGACCGGCGTTGCCGATCACGTGCTGGCCGCAGCCCGGGCACTCGGCCGTGGGGCCGATAGCGATGGAGTCGGAGCTGCCCAGGGACTCCCGGGTGGTGCCCCACCCGTTGACAGGGGACAGGTTGGCGGCCTCGACGGAGGCGGCGTTGGTCGCCGCCCGGCCGCCGTCGCTGTGCGGGTTGTCCGCCCGGGCCCGCACCACGTCCGCGAGCGGGGACAGGGCCAGGGCGATCAGCACCGCGACCACGGCCACCGCACCGGCACCGACCAGCACCACACGGCCCCGGCGCACCGCCTGCACCGCGCCGAACGCCAACGACAGCGCCAGCCCGGCCCACAGGGCGCGGTTCAGGGAGTGCACGACGGGGACCACGGACACGGCGACCACGGCCAGGGCGCCCAGCCGGGCCCACCCCGAACCCTGGACGAACCAGCCCACCACGACCCACACCAGCAGCAGGGACAGCATGTAGCCCCACACGTTGGTGTACTCCCAGGGAGCCTTGGGCCGGGCCGACTCGATCCCGCCGAACACGTCCATGATCTGCGCGGACGCCGGATGGATCAGTGTCTGCATGTAGGGGTCCTGAGCCAGCGAACCCGGGACCAGGTACTCCAGCGGCGCGGTGAACTCGAACCGGGGCGCGAGCATCCCGAGGTAACCGCCGACGACGGTCACCACGCACAGCACCGCCAGCGCCCACACCACCACGCGGACCGGTAGTTCGCGCTCGGTCAGGTTGCCCACGTAGAGCAGCAGCACCGTGAGCACCAGGTAGTTGATCACCCGCAGCAGGGCGCCGGGGTAGCCACCGCTCTCCGGCACCGTCCCCGGCATCTCCAACGGGACCAGGGCCAGGCCCAGGACCGTCCACAGCAGGAACAGCCCCCACAGCCAGAACCCGGACGGGACCCGCAGCCCCACCGTCCGGTGGCGGCGCACCAGCTCGGCCAGCATGGGCACGGCGAACAGCCAGTAGGCGAACTGGCCCATCCCCAGCGCCCACCACAACGGGTACCCGGCCAGCAACCACACCAGCGGGGACCCGGTGACCGGGGCGCCCCCGCGTCGCGGTGCGACCTCCCAGGCCGTACCGGGCACGTGTCGGCCGCCCACGGCGGCGCCCCGGCCCGTCAAGGCCGCGACCCCGCGGGTGCGGGCCTGTGCTTGGTCGACTTCTTCTTCGCGGACGTGGACTTGCCCTTGGCGGGCTTGGTTCCGTTGGACCCCGCCGGAACCTCGGAGGCGTCGTCAGCCTCGGAGGACTCCGAGCCCTCGGCGGACTCGCTGGGCTCGGAGGAATCAGTGGCCTCAGTGGCCTTGGTAGCCCCGGTGGACTGCGCGACCTCGGTGGCCTCGGCAGCTTCGGTGGACTCCGTGACCTCGGCGGACTCGGTGGCCTCAGTGGCCCCGGCGACCCCGGTGGTACCGGCAGACGTGCTGGGGTCGGCCGCCCCGGCGGTTTCAGCGGTGTCGGAGGTCTCTGCGGCCGTGGCTGGCTCGGTGGACCCAGCGACCCGGGCGGTCTCAGTGGCCTCAGCCGCCCCGGTGGCCTCCGCGATGTCAGCGGTCCCAGTGTCGGTGGGAGCCTCGTTGGCCCGCTTGGGTGCCTCGTCGGACTTGCGGGACCGGGACGCGGCGGCCGGGTTCGGCTGGCGCGGTACGGTCACGGCGCCCGGAACGGTCACCCCGAACCTCGCCCCGGCGGCGACCAGGCCGGTGAGTTCGGCGCGGCGGGTGCGGCCCAGCTCGACCACGGGCAGCAGGAGGTCGGCGGAGGCGGCCAGGGCGTGAGCGTCGGCGCTCTCGACCACGGCCGCGGTGACGACCACCACGAAGGCGGCGCGGGGTCGCAGCAGCTCCACCAGTTCGGCGGCACCGCCCTGGACCGGGGCGGCGGCTCCCGGGCGGCCGTGGCGGAGCACCCTCAGGCGCGGCACGGCGGTGGGGCGAGCCTCCAGATCGGCGGGGTCCTCCCCGTCCACCAGGACCTCGGCCAGGCCGGGGCCCTCCGGCAGGTCGAGGAGTTCCTCCGCGGTGCCTCCGCGCGGGTCCGCGCAGACCAGCAGGGTCTCGGAGCCGGTCCGGGCCAGGGCGGCGGCCAGGTTCACGGCGGCTGCGGTGCCCGCGCGCCCCGGAGTGGTCCCGGCGACCACGAGCACGTGTCCGGGCGCGGGCCGGTCGTCGGTGTCGTCACCGGTCGCGGCGGCCACGGGGACGGCGTCGGTCAGACGGGCACGGACCAGGTGCGCGAACTCGTTGGCGCGCTGGCCCACGGGATCGGCGTCCGTGAGCAGTCCGGGGGAGGGTGCGGAGCGGTCGGCCCTGGTGGCGGACAGGTCCAGCAGGACGGGCACGGCGCCGACGCGGGCGGTGTCCTCAGTGTCGTGCACGCGTGGGTCGAGGCGGTCCCGGACCACAGCGGCCAGCAGCCCGGCGATCAGACCGAGGGCGGCCCCGGCCACCAGCCACAGCAGCGGCACGGGGGAGGAGGGGGACTCCGGCAGTTCGGCGGGGGAGATCACCTGGCCGGGCGAGACCGTCTCCAGCAGGGCGCTCAGCGGGCTGATGCCGTTGCCCAGGTCGCTGATCTCCTGGCGCAGGGCGTCCGCCTGGGCCTCCGCGCTGACCTGCGCGGATTCGGAACCCTCCGAAGCCAGCTCGGAGAGCCGCTCGTACAGGCCCTCCTGCTCCTCGCGCAGGGCGTCCAGCCTCCCGTTGATCAGCGTGCGGGCCTGCTCGCCCCGGTGCTCCAGGTAGGCGGCGGCGAGGGCGTCGGCGCCGTCCCGGGCCGCCTCGGGGGACCGGGCCGAGTAGTGGAGTTCGAGGATGTTGCTGTTGGAGGGGACGGTGACGTCGATCCGCTCCCGCAGGTCCGCGGGGGAGGGTGCGCCCGGCAGCTCCTCGGCCATGCCTCGGGTGACCTGGTCGGAGACGGCCACCTGCGCCTCACTGTCGAGGTTGACGTCGCCGGTCAGGCGGCCGGACCTCTCCCCGGTGAACTCGGCCATCCCCGTCGGGTGGACCTGCACGGCCGCCACGGAGGTGTAGGTCGACGGAACCGCGAACAGCCCGGCGGTGGCCAGGACCAGCCCGCCGAGCACTCCGGCTCCCACAAGGTGCCAGCGGCGCCTCAGCAGCGCGGTGTACTCCTTCAGTTCCGGTCCGGACGGGCCTGGGACGTCGCTGTCCATCGGGTCCTCTCCACACAGACATGGCACCACTTTTAGTGAACGATTGCATACTAAGTGTAATCCCTTTGGCTGTGTCTGGTGGTTTGGGAAACCGCTCTTTTCCCAGGGAAGGATGTCCTCAAACCGGCGGTGACGTGGGCCGATCCATCCCCTAAGCGGACGAACGCGTCCGAAACGAAGGAGGGGGCGGTGGGGAGTGACCCCACCGCCCCCTCACGGAGCGCAACCCCGTCGGCCCTAGCCGCCGACGATCACCGGAGGCAGGCCGGTCCCCGACTCCCAGGCCTCGTCGCAGGCCTTCTGAGTGGACACCGTGTGGGATCTCGCTGAGCAGTCGCGGTACTCCGAGGCCTGCTCCTGGTACACGAACAGGACCGAGACCATGGCGGCGGAGACGACGATCCCGACCACGCCCAGACCCACGCTCATCAGCGCGCCCGGGGCCTGGGTCCCGTTCGACCGCGCCGCGCGCCGGGCCCGGAACCCCTGCACCACACCGAACACGGACAGCACCGCGCCGTAGGGCGGGAACAACAGGCCCGCCAGACCAAGGAACAGCCCCCACAGGCCTCCTCGCTCGACCCTGGGCGGCTGGCCGTCGGCACGGGGCTCCGGGCTGTTGTCGGTCACAGGTTCACTCCTTCGGGGACGCCCCGCACCGTGGGGCGCCGTGGTCCGCTCGGGGCCCGAGCGGATCTCGTGGCGTTGGTGGCACGGGACCGCACACCCCTCCGAGGCCTCCACCGGAGGCGGAGGCGGCCCGGTCCGCGTGAGGTAGACGCTACCCGGCCCGATAGGGTGTGAACGCGGACGGGCCGATCAGGCCCAGGCCTGGCTTCAGTACCAGGCGTACGCGCATCCCGGATGCTGCGCCGTCCCCCGGCGCCCCCGGGAGTGGGGACCCGGTCCCCGCACCGTTCTTCTACACATGAGGGAGACGCACGCTTTGTCCGCGCGAGTGGTGGTTCTCATATCGGGGACGGGCAGCAACATGGCCGCCCTGATGGAAGCCGCGAAGGACCCCGAGTACGGGGCCGAGATCGTCGCAGTGGGAACGGACCGTGAGGGAACGCGGGGCGTGGAGGTCGCCGAGGCGGCCGGGATTCCCGCGTTCGTCGTCCCCTTCCGCTCCTTCTCCGACAGGTCCGCCTGGGACGCGGCGATGTCCGACAGGATCGCCGAGCACGAACCCGACCTCGTGGTCTCCGCCGGGTTCATGCGCATCCTCGGGCCCGCCGTGATCGGCCGCCACCAGGCCGTCAACATCCACCCGGCGCTGCTGCCCTCCTTCCCCGGCGCGCACGCCGTGCGTGACGCGCTCGCCCACGGTGTCCGCGTCACCGGCACCACCATCCACTTCCTCGACGAGGGCGTCGACTCCGGTCCGATCATCGACCAGGTCGCGGTGCCCGTCGAAAACGGCGACGACGAGTCCAGCCTCCACGAGCGGATCAAGGTCGTGGAACGGCGCATGCTGGTCGACACGGTCGGCCGCCTCGCCCGCGAGGGCTGGACCATCGACGGCAGGCACGTGCGGTTCGGCCGCACCGACACGAAGGAGTCCCGGTGACCCAGCAGGCCATCAGGCGTGCGTTGATCAGCGTGTACGACAAGACCGGCCTGGAGGAGCTGGGCGTCGGCCTGGCCGCGGCCGGGGTGGAGATCGTCTCCACCGGCTCCACCGCCGCCCGCCTCACCGAGGCAGGTGTCCCCGTCACCCCCGTCGAGGACGTCACGGGCTTCCCGGAGATCATGGAGGGCCGGGTCAAGACGCTGCACCCCTCAGTGCACGCCGGTCTCCTCGCTGACCAGAACAACCCCGACCACGTCGCGAAGATCAGGGAACTGGGCATCGCCCCCTTCGACCTGGTCGTGGTCAACCTCTACCCCTTCTCCGACACCGTCGCCTCCGGCGCCTCCGAGGCCGACTGCATCGAGAAGATCGACATCGGTGGCCCCGCCATGGTGCGGGCCTCGGCAAAGAACCACGGCAGCGTGGCGATCGTGGTCGACCCCGCCAGCTACGGCGCCACTCTCGAAGCGGTCCGCGAGGGCGGGTTCACCCTGGACCAGCGCAAGCACCTGGCCGGGCTGGCCTTCCAGCACACCGCCGCCTACGACGCCGCCGTCGCCGACTGGTTCGCGGGCACCTACGCCCCCGATGCCGAGACCGAGAGCACCGGCTGGCCCGCCTTCCGCGCCTCGGCGCACACCCGCCAGGCGGCCCTGCGCTACGGCGAGAACCCCCACCAGAAGGCGGCGCTGTACACCGACGGCACGGCCAGCGGCCTGGCCGGGGCCGAGCAGCTGCACGGCAAGGCCATGTCGTACAACAACTACGTCGACGCCGACGCCGCCCTGCGCGCCGCCTACGACTTCGACGAGCCGTGCGTGGCCGTCATCAAGCACGCCAACCCGTGCGGCATCGCCGTGGGCGCCGACAACGCCGAGGCGCACCGCAAGGCGCACGCCAGCGACCCAGTCTCGGCCTTCGGCGGCGTGATCGCCACCAACCGCGAGGTCGGCGCCGAACTGGCCGCGCAGATCTTCGAGATCTTCACCGAGGTGGTCGTCGCCCCCGGCTTCACCGCCGAGGCCGTCGAGTCGCTCTCCCGCAAGAAGAACATCCGCCTGCTGGTGGTCTCCGACCCCGCACGGGGGCCCCGTGTGGAGACCCGCCAGATCAGTGGCGGCCTTCTGGTCCAGGACACCGACGTCATCGACGCCGAGGGCGACGACCCGGCCACCTGGACGCTGGCCACCGGGGAACCCGCCGACGAGGCGCTCCTCGCCGACCTCGCCTTCGCCTGGAAGGCCGTCCGCGCGGTCAAGTCGAACGCGATCCTGCTCGCCTCCGACGGCGCCACGGTCGGCGTCGGCATGGGCCAGGTGAACCGGGTCGACTCCGCGGGGCTCGCGGTCTCCCGCGCCGGGGAGCGCGTTCGCGGCTCGGTCGCCGCCAGCGACGCCTTCTTCCCGTTCGCCGACGGACTGGAGATCCTCACCAAGGCCGGCGTGCGCGCGGTGGTCCAGCCCGGCGGCTCGGTCCGTGACGCCGAGGTGGTCGCCGCCGCCGAGGCGGCCGGGGTCACCATGTACCTCACCGGCACCCGCCACTTCTTCCACTAACCAGTCAGCGAGGAGCTACGCATGAGCGCGATCGTCCTGGACGGCAAGGCCACGGCCAAGGCCATCAGGGAGGAACTGGCGGAGCGGGTGGCCAAGCTGCACGCCAAGGGTGTCGTCCCCGGTCTGGGCACCGTCCTGGTCGGTGACGACCCGGGCAGCCACTCCTACGTGCGCGGCAAGCACCGGGACTGCGCACAGGTGGGTATCGCGAGTATTCGCCGCGACCTGCCCGCCGACGCCACCCAGGAGCAGGTGGAGCAGGCCGTCCACGAGCTCAACGAGGACCCGGCCTGCACGGGTTACATCGTGCAGCTGCCCCTGCCCCGGGGCCTGGACGAGAACCGGGTGCTCGGCCTGATCGACCCGGCCAAGGACGCGGACGGCCTCCAGCCGGTCAACCTGGGCAAGCTGGTCCTCATGGAGAAGGCGCCGCTGCCGTGCACCCCGCGCGGCATCGTGGAGCTGCTCAACCGCTACGAGGTGCCGATCAAGGGCGCCGAGGTCGTCGTGGTGGGACGGGGGGTGACCGTGGGTCGTCCTCTGGGGCTGCTTCTCACCCGCCGCTCGGAGAACGCCACCGTCACCCTGTGCCACACAGGCACCCGTGACCTGGCCGAGCACACGCGCCGGGCGGACATCGTCGTCGCTGGCGCGGGCGTGCCGGGGATCATCACCAAGGACATGGTCAAGCCCGGCGCGGCCGTGCTGGACGTGGGTGTCTCGCGCACCGACGACGGTCTGGTCGGCGACGTCGCCCTCGACGTCCCCGAGGTCGCCGGGCACGTGTCGCCCAACCCAGGCGGCGTGGGTCCGATGACCCGCGCCATGCTCCTGGTCAACGTGGTCGAGGCCGCCGAACGCCAGGCCGCCGGAGTTTAGGTCGCTGGACTTGGGGTTGCTGGACTTGGGGTTGCTGGAGTTTAGGCTCAGGACTTGAGGTCGCTGGACTCCAGGCTCCGGTTCGTGCATTGAAGGGGGCGGTCCCGGGAGGGGCCGCCCCCTTCAATGCTCCGGCATCGGAAGAACCGGCTGGGGGCTGGGGGCCGTTGAGCCTGTGGTTGGTGTGGTTGGTTGGGTCCTACGGGCTTTGGTTGCTGTGTGCTGTGGGTTCTACGGTCTGTGGTTGCTGTAGCGGGAACCCTCTACTGGCTTTGGTTGCTGTGTGCTGTGGGTTCTACGGTCTGTGGTTGCTGTAGCGGGAACCCTCTACGGGCTGGGGTTGCTGTCGCGCGGGCTTTCTACGGCCAACCCGTTTTTCCCATTAGCTAAAGGCGGTCGGGTGCTGCTTACTGCGTACCCCTTGGGGTCGAACTTTCCAATCAGGGCGGGGTGGGTGGATGGTGCTGTGCCCGCACCGCACTTGGCGGATGAGCAGACCAGTGGCCGTCTGGTAGTTCAGGGCCAAGTACGGCGACGGGCCACCCCCCAGGACAACCGACGTGTTCGAGAAGAACGTGTCCCCAGCACTGGTAAAAACCCGCGCCGTCTGAGCGCCGCCCACCGCTCTACGGCCAACCCGCTCCACCCAGCGCAGCGCGTACCTGCACCTCTGTACCCCGCTGTGTCTGCGGGGATTTGCGCCGTGCGGGTTCAACCAGCGGACTCCGAGCTTCAAGCACACCCCTGGGGCTGAGGCGGCTGCACACCTGCACGCGCACACCCCCTGGGGCCTGAGGGGGTTGATTCCGTGCGGGCCTCCGCCCTGGGTGGTTGAACGTGCGCGGTGCGCAGACCACTCAGCGCCAGGGGGTTTGCTTGAACCCCCATCGCGCTCTGTAGTAGGCCGCACCGCACAAACCCCCTTGACCACAGGGGGTACAAACGTGCAGGTACGCGCTACCCCGGCCTGCGCGGGGTTGGAAGCTTCGCCATCCGGTGGTTGAACCCGCACGGCGCAAATCCCCTCAGACACAGCGGGGTACAAACGTGCACTCGTGCGCTTGGCTCAGTGGTGCGGGTTCGCCGTAGAGCGGTGGTCGGCCCTCAGACGGCGGGGGTTTTCGCCAGAGGTGGGGACACGCATCTCTAGAACACACCAGTAGTCCTGGGGGGTGGCCCGTCGCCGTACTTGGCCCTGAACTACCAGACCTGCCACTCAACAGCACGACCGCCAAGTGCGGTGCGGGCACAGCACCATCCACCCACCCCGCCCTGACCAGACCGAATGACCCCAAGGGGTACGCAGTAAGCAGCACCCGACCGCCTTCAGCTAATGGGAAAAACGGGTTGGCCGTAGAACCTCCCGCTACAGCAACCACAGCCCGTAGAACCCACAGCACACAGCAACCACAGCCGTAGAAGGTCCCCGCGACAGCAACCACAGCCGTAGAAGGTCCCCGCTACAGCAACCTCAGCCCGTAGAACCGGCAGCACACAGCAACCACAGCCGTAGAGGGTCCCCGCTACACCTCAGCCCGTAGAACCGGCAGCACACAGCAACCACAGCCGTAGAGGGTCCCCGCTACAGCAACCTCAGCCCGTAGAACCGGCAGCACACAGCAACCACAGCCGTAGAGGGTCCCCGCTACAGCAACCCCAGTCCGTAGAACCTCCCGCTACAGCAACCTCAGCCCGTAGAACCCACAGCACACAGCAACCACAGCCGTAGAAGGTTCCCGCTACAGCAACCTCAGCCCGTAGAACCGGCAGCGCACAGCAACCCCAGCTGTGGAGGGTTCCCGCTACAGCAACCCCACCCCCACCCCCCAACCCCCCCCC
>NZ_JAGPXK010000048.1:0-14501 GCF_018070675.1 Nocardiopsis sp. B62
CGCGCGGGGGGGAGAAAACCCCCCGGCGCTTCTTCGTGTGCCCGACTTGCGGAATACGCAACGAAGGTTCGCCGGTGCCGCCTTGGGAAGGGACGGCACCGGCGAACGGTTCAGTGGGTGCGGCCCTCCAAGAGCACCACCATGCGGTCGGCCCGCTCGGCGACCTTGGGGTCGTGGGTCACCACGACGACCGCTGCGTCGCGCACCCGGGCCTGGCCGATCAGCTGGTCCATGATCATGGTGCTGCTGGCGGCGTCCAGAGCGCCCGTGGGCTCGTCGGCGAGGATCAGTGAGGGCTCACGGCTCAGCGCGCGCGCCAGGGCCACACGCTGCTGCTCACCGCCGGACAGCTGGTGCGGCTGGGAGTGGAGGCGGTGCCCCAGTCCCACCGACTCCAGCAGTTCCTTGGAGCGGCTGCGGCGGCGCAGAACCGGCACACCGCCGAGCACCATCGGCACGCTGACGTTGGCCAGGGCCGAGCGTCGTTCCAACAGGTGGAACTGCTGGAACACGAACCCGATGCCGTCCCCCCGCAGCCGTGACACGCGTCCCTCGCGCAGGGGGGTGGTCTCCACACCGTCGAACACGTAGGAGCCGGCGCTGGGCCTGTCCAGCAGCCCCAGGACGTTCAGCAGGGTCGACTTGCCCGAGCCGGACTGGCCCATGATGGCCACGACCTCGCCCCGGGCGACGTCGAAGGTGCAGTCGTGCAGCACGTCGATCCGGGTGCCCGACACCATGAAGTGCCTGGAGAGGTTCCTCACCTGGAGGAGCGGTGAACCGGTCGGGCGCGTGTTCACGACCACGGGAGAGGGAGCGTCGGAGGTCATCTAGCCACCGATCCCGTAGAGCTCTTCGTCGAGATCCTCCTGGGACTCGGCCCCGGGGACGTCGAAGCGCGGGTCGAGCGGCACCGGGTCCAAGATGGTGTCGCCCGCCTCCAGACCATCGGTGACCTCGACGAGCTGGCCGTCGGACAGGCCCAGAGAAACCTCACGGGGCTCCTCGGTACCGTCCTCGGCCACCACGAGCACCTCGCCCTCCTCGGAGGTGCCGCGCACGGCGGTCACCGGGATGACCACCACGTCCTCGGCCTCACCGGTGCTCACCGACATCTGGCCCCGCACGCCGTCGAACACCTGGAGGTCGGTGGGGACCCGGCAGGACAGCTCGGCGCCGCCACCGCCGTCCTCGGTCCCACCCGGGAACTCGTCCTCCTCGTCCTGGCCCGCGGGAGCGCCGTCCTCGGCGGAACCCAGCGAGATGAACGCGCACGCGGCGGCGGGCGGACCCTTGTCGATCTTCAGCATGATGTCGTCGGGGTCGTCGTAGAGCCGGTACAGGTCGTTCGCGGGGACCGTGGCCACCGCGCGGAACCGGTCCGGGGCGACGGTCGCCACGGCCGCGCCGGGTTCCAGGACGTCGCCGACCTGCACCTCGCCCATGCCCTTGATCGTCCCGTCGGCGGGCGCGTACAGGGAGACCTCGGTGAAGGCGGGAGCGTCGTCCCCGTCCTCCTCGCCTGTGGCCGCGGCGGTGTCGGCGGGCACCCTCACGTTGAGGATCGGGGCGCCCTGTTCCACCGCGTCACCGTCGTTCAGCCACAGGTGGGTGACGGTGCCGCCCCGAGGGGCCTTGAGCGCCTTGCCCGGCTCCGGCCGCACCGTGGCGTCGAGCACTAGCAGGGAGCTGACCGTGCCCAGTTCCACGTCGATCGGCGCGCCGCCGACGTCCACTGCGGCCTCACCGAGGAACTCCTCCCCGCCGGAACCGCCGAAGCTGGACAGCAGGAAATAGCCGGAACCGACCAGGCCGAGCACCAGGGTGACGGCCGCGCCGATGATGATCCACTTCTTCACTTGTGTCTCCTATTCCCGCAGCCCTGCGACGACGGACGCGCGCAGCGCCCGGATCGCGGGGATGATCCCGGCCAAGAGCCCGACGACGGCCGCGCTGCCCAGCCCGACCAGGGCGGCGGAGGGCGGAACGGTCATGTTGATGTCGGGCGGCAGCCACATGAGGTTGCCGATGACGACCGCGGCCACGGCGACCAGCAACCAGGACAGGGCCAGGGCGATCAGGCCGGCCACGACCGCGACCACCACAGCCTCCATCACCACGGCCACGAACAGCGTGAACCGGCTCGCCCCGAGTGCCCGGTAGGTCGCCAGCTCGCGGCGCCGCTCCCGGACGGTGACCAGTCCGACGTTGAGGACGCCGAGCAGTCCGGTGGTCAGGGTGATGACCGCGACACCGATCAGCCCGATGGAGAGGTAGCCGATCAGTTCGTCGGTCATCTCCGAGTTGTCGGCGCGGTAGGCCATCAGGCTGTCCCGGCTGTCGATCCCCCAGCGCCAGCTGGCGGAGGCGAGGCGGTCGGTGAACTCCTCTCCGAAGTCCATCTCCTCGGCGGCGGAGTCGGTGGGGTCGATCCGCGCGACGTAGGTGACCTGCGAGGCCGTCGGCTTCTCGGGCGACCAGGAGGGGCCGAAGAGGATCTCCCCGGTGACGGGCGCGTTCAGGAGGTAGGCGCTGTGCCAACCCTGCTCGTACACGGAGCTCTGCGTGACGCCGACGATCCGCACGTTCGACCAGTGCCCGTGGCCGAGCTGGACGTCGGTGAAGTCGCCCAGCTCCTCGGCCAGGGCCTCGTTGACCACCAGCACCGGGGCGCGCGAGTCCAGGTCGGCTTCGGTGAACCACCGGCCCTGGGTCAGGTTGACGCGGCGGATGTCGCCGAGCGCGACGTCCACTCCGATGATGTCGACGTCACCGAAGACCTGGTCTCCCTGGCGCAGGGGCGGCGGGGACTCGGTCCTGTTGTGGAGCGACACCTCCAGCCCGCCCGCCCGGCCCAGGTCCTCCTCGAAGGCGTCGAGGTCGGTGATCTTGTCGAAGACGGTGACCTCCATGGTCGCCGCCCGTCCGGCGTTGGCCTCGCCGAAGGCGGTGGCGTAGCGCTGGCCGAGTTCGCCCGCGGTCACCACCATGATCAGGGCGCCGACACCGACGACGATGCCCGCGCAGGACAGGATGGTCCGGGCCACGTTGGCTCGGGAACCGGCGAAGGCCAGCACGATCCCAGCAGTGAGGGAACGCAGCATGGAGCCCCTTCCCGTGTGTCTGTAGGGCCCGGCGCGGCATCGGGCGGCGCCGGGTCGCCCCGCGAGTCGCGGGGTTTCAACAGACCCATCGCCAGTGCCGGGGTTTTCGGTTCATGCCTGAACGAATATTCCCTTGGCCGTTCCCGGCCACGCGGGGTCACCACAGTGACCGCGCTATTCGACCTCGAAACCGTCGCAGGTGATGGGCGCCCCGGTCCCCGCGTCGGACCACACCACCGTGTGGACGCCCGTGGCGAGTTCCTCGGCGCCGTCGAAGGCGTCCGGGTAGACCAGGCGTGCCCAGCCGGAGTCGTCCGGCTCGGCCTCGGCGGTCGCGATCTCCCCGGAAGGGTCGGTCACGGTGGCAGCGACCGGTCCGGAGTGATCGCCCTCGGAGTCGGACAGGCCGAGTTCCACGGTCTTCTCGTCCTCCACGGTCTCGCGCGGCGCTTCGCTGCGCCAGCCGCCGGGGAGCGCCGGATCCACGGCGGGGGAGCACGAGTAGCGGGCGGGGTCGAACAGGGTGTCGGGCACGCCGAGCCCGAGCGGGCCCGACGCGGCGGAGTCGCGCACGGTGTCGGCGATCATCTCGCTGAGCTGCTGCGGGCTGTGGCCGTGGCTCTGGGCGCACCCCGTGGCCAGGATGAGGACCGCGCCGCACAGCGCGACCGCGCGGCGCCGGTGGGTTGTCTTGGTCAGCACACAGCGCACGTTACTACTGAAAGTAATCGCGCAGGTGCTTTTCGTGGCCGTTCGGCGGCTATTCCGGACGGCGCAACGGGGTGGGACCACCGTTGAGCCAGGTGAGCGCCTGGTCGTGGACGGCTCCGTTGGTGCACACCAGGGGGCCGCCGTCCTCGAAGCCGTCGCCGCGCAGGTTGGTGGCGCGGCCGCCCGCCTCCTCCAGGATGATCGGCAGCGGAGCCGCGTCCCACAGCGAGAGCTCGGGCTCGGCGGCGATGTCCACGGTGCCCTCGGCGACCATCACGTGGGACCAGAAGTCACCGTAGGCCCGGGTCCGCCACACGGACCGCGTCAGCCCCAGGAAGGACTCCAGCCGCCCCTGCTCCTCCCAGCCGGTCAGCGAGGAGAAGCTCAGCGAGGCGTCCGCGAGGTCCTGAACCTTGGAGACCTGGCAACGGGAGGCCTTCGAGAGGCTGCGCCCGGACCAGGCGCCGCTGCCCTTGGAGGCCCACCAGCGGCGCTGCAGCGCGGGGGCCGAGACCACGCCCACCACGGGGCGGTCGCCCTCCAACAGGGCGATGAGGGTGGCCCACACCGGGACGCCGCGCACGTAGTTCTTGGTGCCGTCGATGGGGTCGATGACCCACACGCGGTTGCTGTTGCCGCTCCGGCCGTACTCCTCGCCCACCACCGCGTCGCGCGGGCGGGCGCGGGAGAGCACGCCCCGCAGGGTCTCCTCGACCATGCGGTCGGCCTCGGTCACCGGGGTCAGGTCCGGCTTGGTGTCGACAACCAGGTCGAGGGCGCGGAATCGCTTCATCGCGATGTCGTCGGCAGCGTCGGCGAGCACGTGGGCCAGCCGCAGATCATCGTCATAGGACACCATGGCCGGTAACGCTACCCTCCCAGGCACGAACATGCCCAAAGCGGCGCCCCCGGCGTGACCAGAGTGTTAGGGGGAGGAACATCCGGGGGCGCGAATGCGAGGATGGGGGCGTGAGCACAGACATACGGCCCCGGGAGGGCACCGGGGTCCGCGAACGGCTGATGGACGCCGCCCACGCCGAGGTGCTGGCGGGACGGTGGGGTGAGCGGCGGATGATCGACGTCGCCGCCACCGCGGGGGTGTCCAGGCAGACCCTCTACAACGTGTTCGGCAGCAAGGAGGGCCTCCTCCAGGCCGTGGTCGTGCGGGAGGTCACCACGCTCCTGGACACCGTCGAGGAGATGCTGGAGGCGGACGGCCACCACCCCGCGCACGCGGTGAGCCGCACCACCCGGATGGTTCTGCTCGCCGCGCGGGACAACCCCCTGCTGCTCGCCCTGGTCACCGGAGACGAACAGCTCCTCCCGGTGCTCACCACACGGTCGGCGCCGCTCCTGGACGCTCTGCGGGAACGCATCGCCTGGACCCTGGCGGAGCACTGCCCGCAGGTGCCCCCCGACACCGCTGACGCCGTGGCGGACGTCTCCCTGAGACTGACCGTTTCGTACGCGCTCCAACCCGTGGACCCCGACCTGGCGGCCCGCCGGGTGGAGATGGTCGTGCACGGCATGCTGCCGGTGGACCGCTAGGAGGCGAGGGTGTCGGAAGGGCGTGGACGTACCGAACGCGCCGAGGTGCTGCGCGCGTACATGCCCGGAGGAAGGATCACGTCCGTCCCCGTCCGCCGTCCCGACCGCCTCGTCCTCCTGGACCACGTCGCCCGGGCCTTCGAACCCGGGGTCCGCTACACCGAGGAGCAGCTCAACGCGGTACTGAGCAGGTACAGCGCGGACCACGTGGTGTTGCGTCGCAGCCTCGTGGACGAGGGGTTCATGGAGAGTGATCGGACCCACTACTGGCGCTGCGGCGGGACCGTCGACCTCTGAGCCGGGGCTCGTGACGAGCACCAGCGCTGTGCCGGACGCCTCGGCCCCTCGGTTGACTAGGCCCGCCGCACGAGCAGCTCGACAGCGCCCGAGGTGCCCTCGTCGGGGTACCCCTGGCCCAGTCGCTCCTCCAGGAGTTCCAGGTAGGGCGCGAGCAGTCGGAAGTCCACCTCCTGCTCCCGCGCGGCGACCTCGAAGGTACGGAAACCGGAGACCAGCATGGCCAGGTTGGCCTGTACGTTTCTGGTGTGGTCACCGCTCTCGAGCTGTTCGGCGACGGTGTCCGTGGACGTGAGCATGGCCGTGAGCCACGAGGTCAGCAGGCCCGAGAACTCCCTCAGCGGCATCTCCTCCGCACGCACCAGTGCGAAGGCGTGGGTGATCCCGGCGAACATGCCGTACATGGCGCTCAGCAGCGCGATGTCGTAGAGGGCGGCCGAACCGGGACGGGAGCCGGTGTGGCGCACGCCCAGGACGGCCGCCAGTGTCGACTCGTGTTCGTCCAGGACCTCGCGGGCACCGCTGTAGAACACGTAGCCCCCGGCCTCGGGGACACCCACCATCGAGGGGCTCGACATGATGCCGCCGCTGAGGAAGCGGGCACCGCGCTCCCGAGCCCACTCGGCGCGGGCGTCGGCCTCGTTCGGGGTGCCGGTGGTGAGGTCCACCAGGTCCTTGCCCCCGAGTTCGGCGCCCTCCAGCGCGTCGCCCACGGAGGCGTCATCCATCAGGCAGGTGACGACGAGCGTTCCGGCGGCGACGGCCTCGGCAGCCGTGTCGGCTACGTCGGCGCCGAGCGCGCGCAGGGGTTCGGTCCGTGAGGCGGTGCGGTTCCAGACGGTCAGGGGGTGGCCGGCGGAGAGCCAGGCGCTGGCGAGGGCGGTGCCCATCGCGCCGAGTCCGAGCAGGACGACGCGGGGCTTGGTGTCGTTGGTCATGTGTCTAGGCTTGTGTCGCGCTCGCCCCAGGACAAGTACGCACTTTGGAGTGGGTGCGCACTTCGGGGTAAGCGAACGGGTGGAAGGGGTGGTGGCATGACCGCCAGACGCGGGGAGCTCGCGTATCACTGCGGGATCGACGCCGCGATGGACGTGGTGAGCGGCAAGTGGAAGGTTCTGGTCCTGTGGGCGCTCGACGAGCGGCCCCGCCGGTTCGGCGAGCTGCGCCGCGCCCTGCCGGGGATCACCGAGAAGGTGCTCGCCTCGCACCTGCGTGAGCTGGAGGACGACGGGATCGTGCGGCGTGAGGACTTCGCCGAGGTTCCGCCCAGAGTGGAGTACTCGCTGACCGATCTCGGCCGGAGCCTGAACCGCGCCCTGCAGCCCCTCGGAGCCTGGGGACGCGAGCACCGCCTCCCCGCCGACTACTCCGGAGCCCCCAGCACCTGAACGCCACCACCGATGCCACGGGTCCCCTGAGCGTCCCCGCCGACCAGCCGGTCGGAAGCGCGGCCTGGCCCGGTCGCCGAAGGCCGCCGGGTCAGGAGTGGGGGCCGGGCGGGGGAGCGGTGGTGTCGGTGTCCTCGTCGCCCTCGCGGCTGCTGAGCAGCCTGCGGAGCGAGGCCACCCGCTCCGGGTCCACCTCACCCCGCTCCAGAGCCGCGCCGATGGCGCACTCCGGGGAGTCGGGCTGGTGGGAGCAGGCGGGCGGGCAGTCGGCGGCGATCTCGGCGAGGTCCTGGAACCCGGACACGATCTCCTCGGGGGAGACGTGCGCCAGGCCGAAGCTCCGCACCCCCGGGGTGTCGATGAGCCAGCCGCCCTCGAACCGCAGCGCGAGCGCCGAGGTCGACGTGTGGCGGCCGCGCCCGGTGACGGCGTTCACGTGACCCACCGCGCGATCCGTGCCCGGGACCAACCGATTCACCAGGGTGGACTTGCCCACGCCGGAGGAGCCCACGAACACCGTGGTCCGGTCCGCCAAGCGGGAACGCAGCTCGTCGAGGTCACCCTCCGGGCTCAGCACCTCGTAGGGAAGCCCGAGTGGCTTGTAGGTGCCCAGCATCTCGTCGGGCGAGGCGAGGTCGGCCTTGGTCAGGCAGAGCAGCGGCTCCAGCCCGGCGTCGTAGGCGGCCACCAGGCAACGGTCTACGAAGCGCGGCTGCGGAGCCGGGTCCGCGAGGGCGCAGACGATGGCCAGCTGGTCGGCGTTGGCCACGATCACCCGCTCCACCGGGTCGGTGTCGTCGGCCGTGCGTCTGAGCACGGAGGCGCGCTCGCGCACCCGGACCACACGGGCCAGGGTGTCGGGTCTGCCGGTCAGGTCCCCGACCACGTCCACGCGGTCGCCGACCACGATCGATCCCCGGCCGAGTTCGCGGGCCTTCATCGCCACTACGGGGACACCGTTCACCAGGCAGCGGTACCGGCCCCGGTCCACCGCGGTGACCAGGCCCTCCACGGCGTCCTCGTGCTTGGGCCGCTTACGGGTGCGGGGCTTGGAGCCGCCCCGGGCACGCACTCGGATGTCGTCCTCGTCCAGGTGGCGTCCCCCGCCCCGCGTGCGGCTCATGCCAGGACCTCCGACCACAGGCCGGGGAAGTCCGGCAGGGTCTTGCGCGTGGTGGCGATGTTCTCCACCTCCACCCCGGGCACCGCGAGCCCGATCACTGCGCCGGACGTGGCCATGCGGTGGTCGTCGTAGGAGTGGAACACCCCGCCGTGCAGGGGCCGGGGCCGGATGACCAGCCCGTCGGGCAGCTCCTCCACGTCCCCGCCCAGGCGGTTGATCTCGGCGGCCAGCGCGGCGATGCGGTCGGTCTCGTGGCGGCGCAGGTGGGCGATCCCCGTGAGCCTCGAGGGGGAGTCGGCCAGGGCCGCGACGGCGGCGATGGTGGGGGTGAGTTCGCCCACGTCGCGCAGGTCGGCGGTGATCCCGTGGATCTCCCCGGTTCCGCGCAGGGTCAGGTCCTGGCCCGAACGGGAGACCTCCCCGCCCATCCGGGTGAACAGGTCGCGCAGGGCGTCGCCGGGCTGGGTCGTGCTCTCCGGCCACCCCTGCACGGTCACCTCACCCTTGCTGACCAGCGCGGCGGCAAGGAAGGGTGCGGCGTTGGAGAGGTCGGGCTCGACGGTGATCTCCGAGGCACGGACCGGACCGGGCTCCACCAGCCACGAGTTCTCGCCGGTGGTGACCCGCACGCCCACGGCGCGCAGCATCTCCACGGTCATGTCCAGGTGCGGCTGGGAGGGCACGGGCGGCCCCTCGTGCCGCACGTGCACGCCCTCGGTGAAGCGGGCGCCGCTGAGCAGCAGCGCGGACACGAACTGCGAGGAACCCGAGGCGTCCAGGGAGACCTCGCCGCCGCGTACGGCACCGGTCCCGTGGATGGTCAGCGGCAGCGCGCCGCGCCCCTGGTCGTCGATGTCGGCGCCGAGGTCGCGCAGTGCCGCGAGTAGTTCGTCCACCGGCCGCTCACGGGCGCGCGGGTCGCCGTCGAAGTGCACGTCCCCCGTGGCCAGCGCGGCCAGCGGCGGCACGAAGCGCATGACGGTGCCCGCGTTGCCCACGTCCACGCTGGCCGGACCGTGCGGGGACACCGGGGTGACGGACAGGTCCGGGACCCCGGGGTCGTCCGAGGGCAGCTCGCTCACCTGGATGCCCAGGGCGCGCAGGGCCCCCACCATGAGTTCGCTGTCCCGGCTCACCAGGGGTCGGCGCACCACGCACGGGGTCTCGGAGAGCGCCGCCAGGATCAGCGCCCGGTTGGTGACGGACTTGGAACCGGGCAGGCTGACGCGGGCACGCACCGGCTGCCGCGCGACGGGCGCGGGCCAGTGCTCCCCGGCGGGAGTGGCGGGCGAGGTGGACGGCGTGGGCGCGGAGTCAGGCATGCTCCAAGGTTATCGGTCCGGACCCGGGTCCGGAGGAACGAGTGGTCGGCCTGTGGACGGCGGTGGGGGAGGGGCAGGGGGGTAGGTGCGGATGTGGTCGGACGTATCCTGGAATGCGCCATGGTGTATCTGGATCACGCAGCCACGACCGAGGTCCGACCCGAGGTGATCGCCGATGTGGCGGCGGAACTCGGCTCCCTCGGTAACCCATCGTCCCTGCACGGCCACGGACGGGCCGCTCGGCGTACCGTCGAGGAGTCCCGAGAACGCGTCGCCGAGGCGGTGGGCTCCACCCCGCACGAGGTGGTGTTCACCGCGGGCGGGACCGAGTCGAACAACATCGCGATCAAGGGCCTGTACTGGTCACGCAACGCCGAGGACCCCGCGCGCAGACGCATCCTCGTCAGCGCCGTCGAACACCACGCGGCGCTCGACCCCGCGCGCTGGATGGCCGACCACCAGGGTGCGGTCCACGAGGAACTGCCCGTGGACGCCCTGGGCCGGGTGGACCCGAAGACTCTGCGCGCGGTCATCGAGCGCGACCCCGCGTCCGTGGCCGTGGTCTCGGTGATGTGGGCCAACAACGAGATCGGCACCGTGCAGCCGGTGCGTGAGCTGGCCGCGGTCGCCGCCGAGTACGGCGTCCCCTTCCACACGGACGCGGTACAGGCCTTGGGCGCTGTCGAGGTGGACTTCGCGGCGAGCGGCGTGAGCGCGCTGACACTGAGCGGCCACAAACTGGGCGGACCGGTGGGCAGCGGCGCCCTGGTGGTCGCCCGCGGGCTCGCCCCGACCCCTGTCCTGCACGGCGGCGGACAGGAACGCGACATCCGCTCCGGCACGCTGTCGGCCCCGTTCGCCCGCGGCCTCGCCACCGCCGTACACGCCGCCGTCCAGGGGCGCGAGGAGCACGCCAAACACCTCACGGCGCTCCGCGACGAGCTGGAGTCCCGGGTCCGGGACGTCGTGCCCGACGTGGTGGTCAACGGCGATCCGTGGCTACGGCTCCCGGGGATCGCCCACCTGTCGTTCCCCGGCTGCGAGGGCGACGCGCTGCTGATGCTGCTGGACGCCAGGGGCATCTCCTGCTCCACCGGCTCGGCGTGCTCGGCGGGCGTGGCCCAGCCCAGCCACGTGCTGCTGGCCACCGGGGCCGACCCCGACAGGGCTCTGAGCAGTCTTCGGTTGTCCCTGGGCCGGACCTCCACCGAGGAGGACGTCGACCGGCTGGTCGAGGCGATCGGCCCGGCTGTCGAACGCGCCCGCGCGGCCATGGCCAAGCGGCGGCGCTGACCCCGACCACCCGCACGACGACGGCGGCGGTGCCACAGGGCACCGCCGCCGTCGTGACTGCCCCCGAGGCCGGGGGCGTGGGGGTCAGTCCCCCGAACGCTTGATGGTGACGGACTCCAGCACGATGTCACTGGTGGGGCGGTCGCCGCTGTCCGTCTCGACCGTCGAGATCGCCTCCACGACCGCCATCGAGTCCTCGTCGGCCACCTTGCCGAAGATGGTGTGCATGCCGGTCAGGTGCGGAGTGGGCGCCACAGTGACGAAGAACTGCGACCCGTTGGTGTTGGGGCCGGAGTTGGCCATGGCCAGCAGACCGGGCTCGTCGAAGCCGTGGTCGGACTCGAACTCGTCCTCGAACTGGTAGCCGGGGCCGCCGCGGCCGGTCCCGGTCGGGTCGCCGCCCTGGATCATGAAACCGTCGATCACGCGGTGGAACACCGTGTCGTCGTAGAACTCGGCAGCCCCCGTCTCCTCGTTCACCGGGCCGTCGCCCTCGGCGAGCTCGACGAAGTTGGTGACGGTCAACGGGGCGTCCGAGGCGAAGAGCTCCACCTCGATGTCGCCCTCACTGGTGTGCAGCGTGGCCCCGTCGACGTCGGGGACCTCCACCTCGGCCTTCGACTCCGGCTCCGGTGACTCCGGCTCGTCGTTCTGGCACGCGGCCGTGGCCAGGAGGGCGGTGGAGGCGAGGATCGCTACCGGCAGGGTCAAGCGGTTCATCGGTTCACTTCCGGGGTCAGGTTCGCGGCGGGGCGGCACACAGGTTACTGCGGACGGTCGGACACCGGTCCCTTGGGCTGGCCCGACCGCCCCTACCGAGGCACGCCGGGGCCTTCGGGGGCGTGGTCAGGACGACGGGCCGATCGGGTCCTCGTCCCCGTCGCGGTCGCGGCTCGTTTCATCCGAACCGGACTCCTCCCCGGAGCCGCCGCGCCCGTGCTCGCGCTCCTGGCGCTCCCGGGACTCGCGTTCCTGGATCTCCCTGGCGCGGCTGCGCTGCTCCTCGGCGCGCTCGCGGCAGCGCCGCAGGAACGCCTCGTCCTCCTCCGGGGAGATCGCGCGGGCGCGCCCGGGGTGCTCGTACTCGGGGAAGGGCGGAGGCGGCCCGGCCGGGCCCTGGGCGAGGACGGGGTCCCGGGGCGGGCGGCCCAGAAGGAACCACAGCGCGGCGCCCACCTTGGGCAGGAGCAGGACGATCACCGCCCACACCGGTTTGGGCAGCAGACGGATCCTCGCGGAGTCGGATCCGATGACGTCGAAGAGCACGTACACCCAGAAGACGAGCGACAAGAGGGCGAGGAAGAGGGCGAAGTAGACCAACGGACCTTCCAATCGGGGGAAACACTCGACAGCGCTGGGGCGACATCATCGACTTTGTACTGACTTATCACGGATGGCCGCACCCGCCCGGTCGCTTGACCAGCCGCCCCGAGCCGGGAGAAGGTCGGACCACAGGGGCTGGGGCGTCGCACAGAGGGTACGTCACCACATGTCCCCTCAGGTGTCTGCTGACCGGCCGAGAACGGGAGAGGTTATGGACGTGAACACCGCGTTGCCGTCGGCGATGTGGCTCCCCTTCGGGGCACGGGTGCTGCGGGCCCGCTCCGACCTGGGACTTTCACGCGCCGAGCTCGCCAGGAACGTCGGGGTCACCGACGACAAACTCCGCGAGGTCGAGGACGCGCACTGCCGCCCGGCAAGATCCCTGGTCGAACGGGTCGACACGGCGCTGGGCACCGAGCACCAGCTGGTCGACGCCTGGGCGATCACTCTCCAGGCCGAGGCCTTCCCGAGCGAGTTCGGCGACATGAGCGAGCTCGGCACGCACGCCGCGCAGCTGTGGGAGCACCAGCCGATGGCGGTCCCCGTCTTCCTGCGCACCCGCGAGTACTCGCGGGCCATCCTCGAACCCCGCCACCCCAACCTCGACCACGAGGAGATCGAGGCGATGGTGGACGACGAGATGGCCGAGCGCGCGGCCACCACGGGCCCCGACGGCCCCGCCCTGCGCGTGGTCCTCAACGAGTCCGTGCTCCAGCGGCCCCAGGGCGGCGCCGAGGTCCTCAACGGCCAGCGCAACTTCCTCGCCGACCTCGTCAAGGCGGGCATCGTCAGCCTCGCGGTGATCCCCGAGGAGACCCCGCACCACCCGGGACTGGGCGGCGCGTTCCGGATCATGGAGTTCGCCGACCGCCCCAGCATGGTCTACGCCTTCGCCGCACAGGGGGGCGAGCTCACCGGGGACACCGAGGACGTCGGCCACTGCCGCATGGTGCGCGACTCCATCGAGGAGTCCAGTGTGGACCTCAGCCCCGAGTCCGAACTCCTCACCGCGCGCTGGCCCCAGGAATGACGATGTGTTGGGTGATCGGTCACGGAACACCCTTGGGAACGTGACCGCCATGGGCTAGGTTGCCCGCCATGGATATCGCAATCACTTCCGGATACGTGGTTCCCGTCGACGGCGACCCCATCGACGGAGGCACGGTCCTCATCTCCGACGGGAAGATCGCCGCGGTCGGGCCGGCCGCGGACGTCACGGTCCCCGAGGGCGCGGAGATCGTCGACGCTGCGGGCCAGTGGGTCCTGCCCGGCTTCGTCGAGGCCCACGGCCACGTCGGCATCCACGAGGAGACCATCGGCTGGGCCGGTGACGACACCAACGAGATGACCGACCCCAACGGCGCCCGCATGCGTGCGATCGACGCCATCAACCCCGCTGACCAGGGGTTCGCCGACGCCCTGTCCGGGGGCGTCACCAGTTCGGTGATCAAGCCCGGTTCCGGCAACCCCATCGGCGGCCGCACCGTCGCCCTGAAGATGTGGGGCCGCAGCGTCGAGGACCGGCTGCTCAAGGAGCCCGCCAGCGTCAAGAGCGCCCTCGGTGAGAACCCCAAGCGGGTCTACGGCAAGAAGGACACCCTCCCCTCCACCCGGCAGGGCGTGGCCGCGGTCATCCGCGACGCCTTCACCAAGGCCGAGGACTACCGGACCAAGCGGGACCACGCCGCACAGGAGGGCACGCCCTTCGACCGCGACAACACCCTGGAGACCCTCGTCCAGGTGCTCGACGGCGAGGTGCCCTGGTGCCAGCACGTGCACCGCGCCGACGACATGCACACCGCCATGCGCCTGGCAGACGAGTTCGGCTACCGGCTCATCATCAACCACTGCACCGAGGGCCACCTGCTGGCCGACGAGATCGCCGCGCGCGGCATCCCCGTCATCACCGGTCCGCTGATGACCAGCCGCTCCAAGGTGGAGGTGGGCAACCGTACCCTGGCCAACCCGGGCATCCTGGACCGCGCGGGCGTGAAGGTCGCCCTCACCACCGACGCCCCGGTCATCCCGATCGAGTTCCTCGTCTACCAGGCGATCCTGTGCGTCAAGGAGGGCATGGACCGCGACTCCGCGATCCGCGCGCTCACGGTGAACCCCGCCGAGATCATGGGCCTGGACGACCGGGTCGGTTCCCTGCGCCCCGGGCTGGACGCCGACGTCGTGGTGTGGTCCGGCGACCCGCTCGACATCATGAGCCGCGCCCAGCGCGTGTTCGTGGACGGTCGCGAGGTGTACACCTACGACGAGTCGAAGCGAGCCGGGGTCGTCGCGGACGCCTACTACCGGGAGTCCTGAGCCCGGTCAGGGAAGCGGGGCCGAGCATCCCCACACCGGCCCTCTGAGGTACCTCAGACGTCCCCGCGCCGTGGCCCCC
>NZ_JAGPXK010000049.1:0-14164 GCF_018070675.1 Nocardiopsis sp. B62
CCCCACCCCCGCGCAGGCAGCCCCCGACCGCCGCCTACCGCAGTTGGGAGAGGTACCTCCCGACCTGGCGCAGGCGGGTGAGGCTGGCCTCGTAGCGGGCACCCACGAACAGCAGCACGGCGCCGATCACCGCGAACGGGAGCCAGTTGGGAGTCAGCTGGCTCAGCTCCCACAGGGGCGGCCCGAAGGCGCGCAGCGACGTGACGAGCAGTGCGAGGCCGCCGAGCACCAGGGCGGCGCTCAGACGCTGGCGCAGCCCCCATACGGTGACGGCCAGACCCGCCGCCAGTACGGCCGGCACCCGCCAGACCATGTCGTCCCCGGTCAGCACCTCCCACACGGTGGGGCCCAGGAGCAGCGCCAGCCCGCCGCCGTAGGCGAGCCAGCTCGACGGGGTCCTGGCCGCCTTACGCGACCACTCCCAGCCGATCACCAGGAAGGCGAGCGCGGGCAGGGCCGTGTACGCCTCCGGGACGGTGACCTCCCAGGACGCCAGGGCCGTCCACAGGGCGAGGAACATCAGCGCGGCGCCGACCCCCGCGTACCAACGCCGGTGCGGCCGGACGGCGCTGGCCAGGCTGATCACCCCGACCACCGCCAGGGCCGTGGCCACCAGTTCCAGCCGTCCGCCGTTCAGGACGGTGAGCAGCAGAGTGACCCCGGCCCACGAGGCGGCGGGGACCTCGGCCGCCGTGACCAGGGGGTGGCCCAGACGCGGGGCGACCGCCGCCACGGCGGCCACCACGGCGAGGGGGCCGAAGGCCGCGTACTCGACCGGCGCGCCCAGGGCCAGCGGCAGCGCGAGCGCGAACCCCCCGGTGGCCGCCGTGGAGACGGAGGTGGAGGCGATCGCCACGAACCGGGTCCGGGCCAACGCGGTCACCACGGAGAGCACCGCGGCCGCCGCTAGCAGGACCGCCACGGCGCTGTGCCGCTCCGAGAGCGCCCAACCGAACGCGAGGGAGAGCGAGAACAGCCCGCTCGCCCAAGGCGCCCAGGAGAGCCGGTCGTCGCGGAGGAGCGCGGCCCCGACGAGCAGGAGGGCGCCGACCGCGAGGGTCCACACCAGGGCGACGAGGAAGGGCAGGCCCAGCGCCACCGGCAGCGGGAGCAGGGTCAGGGGAACGACCAGCGCGGCGACGGGTACCAGCATGGCCCGGTCCACGAGGAACACCGCGAGCAGGGCCAGCACCCCGGCGGCCAGCAGTCCCACCGAGACGGTGAGCGCGCCCAGGGCGTCGGACGGCCCGGGCACACCCACGAACACGTGCGCGGGTTCCAGCAGGGCGGAGAGCGGTGCCCCGCCGACGACGTGGGTCCGGGCGAACAGGGCTAGGGCGGGGAGCCCGGGCGGGCCAGCCACCAGCGGCACGAGCGCCAACAACAGCACCCCCGCCCCGCCGAAGGGAACCGGTGCGTCGGTTCGCCCCGGCCCCGCCGCCCTCAGGCGGTCCGTGCGTCCCAGCACCAGGGCAGTCATACCGAGCACGAGGGCGGCGGCGCCCAGCAGCCACCAGGGGACCTGGCCGGGGGCGCCCACGGTGGCGGACCCGATCAACAGTCCGCATCCGGAGAACAGGGCGAGGGACCACGCGACGACGGTCAGCCCGTACACGAAACGTTCGGGGGAGTGCGCCGCCTGCGGGGCCAGGCCGTGGCGCAGGCGGGCGGAGACCAGCGTGACGGCGGCGATCAGCGACAGGACGATCAGCGCCGTGTGCTGCTGGGGGAGTGCCCAGCCGAGGGCGAGCAGCATCGTGGCCAGTCCGGTCGCCCCCGGGAGCGGAGCCAGGGACGGGCCCACCCGCGAGGTCCACAGGAACAGGGCGGCGCCGACCAGTGCCGTCCACACCACGGCCACGATGAGGGGTGCGCCCAGCAGCACCGGCAGCGGGACCAGGGTGAGCGGCGCGACCAGGGCGATCGCGGGCCGGAACAGGCGGCGGTCGAGGAGCAGCGCGGCGCCGAGGGAGAGAGCTCCGAAGACCAACAGCCCGGCCGCCATGAGCAGTGCGGTCAGGGTGTCCGACGGGACCGGCAGCCCGACGAGCGTGCTCGCGGGCGCGCCCATGGCCCTGACCGGGGAGGTGAACGCGCCGCCCCCGGGGACGAGCGCGGGGATCGTCGGGAAGCCGTTGGGGCCCACCAGCGGTGGGACCGCGGCCAGCAGGACCAGGCCCGCGACACCGAACGCGGACCACGTTCCGCCGGTGCCCCTCTCCCCGCCCCGGTCCGTTCGTCCCAGGACCAGCGCGCACGAGCCGAGCACGAGGGTGACGGTGCCCAGCAGCCACCAGGGCGCCATGCCCGGGGCTCCGGCCCCGGCGGAGACGAGCAGGGCGGCGAAGGAGAGGAGAAGGAGGGTGCTCCACGCCGCGACAGTCAGCTCGCGCACGAGCGTGGCACCGGGAGCCCCTCCGTTCCGGACACCGGTGGGGGAGGCCCGCAGGCCCTGGTGCGCCCACGCGGAGACCGCCACCGCCACGGAGGCCGTCAACAGCGTGACCAGGGTGGTGTGCTGCTCGGGCAGGGACCACACCAGCGCCAGCAGCATGGTGGCCAGACCGGTCACCCCGGGGAGCCAGGCGACGGACGCGCCCACCCGCGAGGCCCACAGGAACAGGCCCGCGCCGACCAGCGCCGTCCACACCACGGCCATGATGAGCGGCGCTCCCAGCAGCACCGGCACGGGAACCAGGGCCGGGGGTGCGACCAGGGCCACACCGGCGGGGAGGCAGCGGCGGTCGATGACGGCCACCAACCCCAGCACCAGGGCGCCCGCCACGAGCACGCCGAGCGCCATCCCCAGAGCGGTGAGCGGGTCGGGCTGCGCGGGCACCCCGAGCGCCGCGTGCGCCGGACCCCACATCGCTCCGACCGGAGCCGACCACGGGGCGGTTCCGGGGATCAGGGGCAGGGACGGAGCATCCCCGGGCAGCGCCATGAGCGGGGCCACGGGCAGCAGCGCCAGACCGACCAGCGTGAACAGCCAGCGCGGGTCGGAAGCGGGCTGCTCGCGGCCCGGGACGGGCCCGCTCGGGACCGCAGGAGCGACCCGGCCCAAGGTCAGGGCGGTCGCCGCGGACAGCAGGGCGGCGGCGGTCAGCAGCCACCACTGGGCCTGGACCGTGCCGTCCGCGCCCCGGTTCCCGATCAGGAAGGCGATCCCCGCCAGCAGCGCCAGGGCCCACAGCAGCGTGCCGCCCATGGAGAGGGTCGAGGCCCGGCCGCCCGGTTCGGGACGGCCCTCGGCGGCGGAGAACAGCCGGGCCCCGACCGCGCAGACCAGCGCGGTGGCGGCCAGCATCAGCACCGCCGCGAGGGTCATGTACCGCTCCGGCAGGGCCCAGACCAGTCCCGTGACCAGGGTGAGTGTTCCGGTGACCACCGGGATCGCCCCGGCCCACCGGCCAAGGAGGGCGGAGCCGAGGACCAGGCCGCCACCGACGATGAGGGCCCACACCACCGCCACGACCTGCGGCAGCCCGAGGAGCAGCGGCGGCGTCAGCAGTGCGGCGGGGGCGACGAGGGCCAGGGCCACGAGCAGGGCGGAGCGGCGCAGCAGCCAGACCGCTCCCACGGCCAACCCGGCGGCCACCAGGACCCCGGCCAGGTACACGAGGTTCAGCGGCGGCAGCGTGCTGGCCCGCTCCAACTGGAGGAGTTCCACGGCCGGGAGGGTCATCGCGGACGGCTCCAGGCTCCACGGCCAGGCCGTGAGGCGGGGCAGGACCGGCAGGTGGGCGGGACCGGCCACCAGCGGGGCCAGGGTCAGGGAACCCAGGCCGATCACCGTGTACGCGGAGAACGTGCCCGGTGCCGGAACCGTCCAGGACCGGCGCCAGCGGTCGGCCAGCAGACCGGTGACCCCGGCCAGGAACAGGGTGGTCGCCATCGACCACCAGCCCAGCGGGTCGGTGCCTGAGTAGCCGGTGGCGGCCAGGACCGCCACGAGGGCGACGAGCAGGGCGAGGGACCACAGGACCACGGCCGCTGCCCACAACGTGCGGACCGGAACACCGGGACGGGGAGCGCCGAGGAGGCGCACGGCCGCCAGGTCGGCGAGCGCGGTGGCGGTGACCACGGGCAGCAGCCAGCCGGGGTTGCCGTCGCTGGGCAGCGAGACGACCAGCAGCAGCGGCACGGGTTGCGCGAACACGACCGCCAGGACACGCGGTGAGCGCAGCGGCACCAGCGCCGGGTACAGCAGCAGGAGCGCGCTCATGATCGCCAGCGCCGCGGCGGTGTAACCGGGGCCGTTGCTGATCCGGTCGCTCAGCAGCCACAGGGCGAGGGCGTCCACGCAGAGCAGACCGGCGGCCACGGCGCCGAACGTCTCGGCGGTGGCGCGCAGTCCGCGCCGGTACAGCGGCAGGGCCAGGCCCGCGAAGGTCAGGGTGGTCAGCCCGAGCACGCCGGCGCGGGCACCGGTGCTCATGTCGCTCCAGGTCCAGATGGCGAAGACCAGGGCGGCGATGCCGATGAGCAGTCCGCCGAGGCCGAGGATCACGTTCTGGGCCGAGCGCTGGCTCACCTCCCGGGTGCGCTCGGGCGCCGGTCCGGCGGCGGACGCGGCACCTGGGGCGGGGCCCGGTGCCAACTCCTGCCG
Source organism: Nocardiopsis sp. B62 (assembly GCF_018070675.1). Taxonomy (NCBI): domain Bacteria; kingdom Bacillati; phylum Actinomycetota; class Actinomycetes; order Streptosporangiales; family Nocardiopsidaceae; genus Nocardiopsis; species Nocardiopsis sp. B62. Next base: position 4,610 of record NZ_JAGPXK010000049.1, read on the forward strand.
CGCGGCGGTCGGAACCTCGACGACCATCGGGGCCTGAGCCTGAGCCTGAGCCTGGGCCGGTGCCCGGACCGCGACCGGAGGCGGGGAAGCCGGTGCGGGCACCGCCCGGCGTGCGCGTTCCTCGGACTCCCGGCGCAGACGGCCCAGCACGAGGGGGCGCTCCTGTGAGAGGGCGCGCTCCCGTCCGCGCAGGGCGTCCAGTTCGGTGTCGATCCACCACAGGCGCTGCGCCGTCGGCCCGACGAGACTGAGCCCGCAGCGCCCGCACGCCCGACCGGCCGCGCCGAGCGGCGCGGCGCAGTCGGGGCAGTGGCGTGGTGGGCCGGGCGGTGGCTGGGGGAGTCCGTGGGCGTTCATACCGACATGTTCCTCGCGCGTGCGCCTCGGCACATCAGTACGGGTACTCAGTCGGCCGGAGCGGTACGGGCGCGATCCGGTGACGGCGGTCTCCTCCGGCCCGAGCCGGAGACGAGTGACACAGCCCGGAGGGACGTGGAGCACCCTGACTCTTTGTGTTCCCTTGCAGGTCACAAGTCCGCGATGCGGGCACATTCCGTGATGTGAGTCAGGACACGGCAAAACTGGCGTTACTTCACCGTGACGATGATGCAGGCTGAGGGCGCTGCACCGAGAATCCCCCCTCCCGTGTGGGAGCCCCACCCCGTGGACGGTCGAACGGCGACTCCGTCCCCTCCACGGCGCACACGAAGGGCCGCGCGGCCCCTGGCGGCGACCCACACCACGCGAGATCCCGAACCAGGGCACGCGTGCGTCAACGTGAAAGGGCGATCTTGATAGCCAACCGGATCTCACTGCGCCAGATGAGCGCGGTCGGAGCCGCCGCGCTGGTCGCGGGCGGCATGTTCACCGTCTCGGCCTTCGCGCAGACCGGCGACCTCGACCCCGGTCAGGCGGCTTCGGCGGCCACCCCCCAGCAGCCGGAGGCGCCCCAGGAGGAGTTCTTCGCGAGCCCTCCCGCCGTCGACGACGCCGAGCGCGAGAGCCAGCGGGACCAGGGCCGGGACGACGTACGGACCGCGGCCGAGCAGGCCGTCCAGTCCGCCAGCGGCACCGGCGCGGAGATCGCCGAGCCCGAACCCGAGCCCGAGGCGGAGACCCCCGACACCGGCTCCTCCGAGGGTTCCGGCTCCTCCGGTGACTCCACCCCGGCCGCCCCGGTCCCCGCGGGCTCCGCCAAGGAGATCGCGCTCCAGATGGTCCTCGACCAGGGCTGGGAGGCCGACCAGTTCCACAGCTGCCTCGAACCCCTGTGGGAGAAGGAGAGCAACTGGAACCACCAGGCCGAGAACTCCAGTTCCGGTGCCTACGGCATCCCGCAGTCGCTCCCCGGCGACAAGATGGCCTCCCACGGCTCCGACTGGCGGACCAACCCCGCCACCCAGATCTCCTGGGGCCTGAGCTACATCAAGGACCGCTACGGGAACCCGTGCGGCGCCTGGTCCCACTCTCAGGCCAACAACTGGTATTAATAGGTTTTTCCCTGCCATTAACCCCCTTTTGGGAAAGGCAATCGTGCTACTCAACCGAATGTCGCTGCGTAGTACCGCGGCGGTCGGTGCGGCGACCCTGGTCGCCGGTGCGACGTTCGCCGTCTCCGCGTTCGCGGACGACGGTGTGGACCCGGAGATGGCGGCCAGCGCCGCCGTGCCGAGGTCCGAGGAACCCGCGGCCGACACCGAAACCGAGGGCGACGAGTTCTTCTCGGCCTCGGAGCAGTTGACCGAGGACGAACTCCTGGAGCTCCGCGCGCAGGCGCAGGACCAGCGAGACGCTGCCAAGGGCCAAGGGGTGCAGTCCACCCTGGCCAGCGGTAGCGACATCGAGGAGGAAGAGGAAGAAGAGGAGGAAGCGGAGGAGGAGCCCGTGTTCTCGGGCGACCCCAAGGGCATCGCCCGCCAGATGGTCGCCGCCGAGGGCTGGGGCGCCGACCAGTTCGACGGTTGCCTCGAGCCCCTGTGGGAGAAGGAGAGCAACTGGAACCACCAGGCGGAGAACTCCAGTTCCGGTGCCTACGGCATCCCGCAGTCGCTCCCCGGCGACAAGATGGCCTCCCACGGCTCCGACTGGCGGACCAACCCCGCCACCCAGATCTCCTGGGGCCTGAGCTACATCAAGGACCGCTACGGCACCCCCTGTGAGGCCTGGGCGCACTCCCAGTCCGTCGGCTGGTACTAGGTACTGGGTCCCCCGAACAACGAAAGCGGCCCCGCGCACCTCGCGCGGGGCCGTTTCGCTGTCCGAAACCCTGCCGTCTACTTGTGCGGGGTGAAGGTCTCGACGACGTCCTCGTGGACGTTGTCGAAGTCACCCGCCTCCTCCCGGGGCACGTTCACGCTCACCAGGTAGAAGACCCGGTGGTCGCCCTGCTCCAGGACCACCGCGTAGGCCCAGAGCCGCCGCTCCGACTGGCCCCAGTTGGTGTTGACCAGGTCGGCCTCGACCATGGCGACGTCCAGCCCGGCCAGACCGCCCTCGAAGTCGTCCCGGTCGAAGTCCTCGGTGTCGCGCACCTCGTAGCCGCTGGTGGCGTCCTCGATGTCGGTGCCGCCGTCGGTCTGGGCGAGGAACTGCTCGGCGGTGCCGGTGAACTCGGTCTCCTCCCAGCCCTCCACCATGACCTCGTGCTCCATCCCAGGAGCCACGAACAGCGCGATCGACTCGGAGATCTGGCTGTCGTCGGGGGACCAGCCTCCGGGGTAGGAGATCGAGAACCACTCGGAGTCGAAGGTCTGGAGGTCGTCCTCGTCGTACTCGGGGGGAATCCCGTCGACCCGGACACCGCCCTCCGGTGTGTCCTCGACCTCCTCGCGGCTCTCGGCCCGTCCGGGCTGCTCGACCACCGGGTTGTCGGACACCCCGGGGGACGTGCCGGATCGCAGGGCCGTCGCCATCACGATGCCGATGACCAGCAGGACCGCCACGGCCAGCGTTCCCAGTCCCAGCACGGTCCCCAGGCCGCAGCCGCGGCGGCGCGACCGCGGTGCGCTCGCCCCGTGGGCCATGCCCATTTGGGGCCCGCTGTGGCCGCCCCCGTGCCCGCCGTGGAAACCGGGACCACCGTGGCCGTACCCGCCCTGGTCGTATCCGCTTTGGTCGTACCCGCCCTGGTCGTAACCGACCGAGCCCGCCGCGTGCGCGTAGTGCTCCTGGTCGTGCTGACCGTACTGGTCCTGGCCGGGGTAGGGGCCCTGCCCGTAGTAGCCGTCACCGGAGGGCTGGGAGGCCGGGTGGGGGGTCTGTGGACCGCTTGCGGCGGCGCCCAGGGCCGCACCGGCCACTCCGGCCGCGCCCGCCGCGCCCGCCGCTGTGCCTCCGGAGGCCGCCCCGCCTCCGCCGCGGCACCGCTTCAGCAGATCCAGGGCCTGCTCCACGGTGAGCCGACGGTCCGGGTCGCGCTCCAGCAGACCGGTGACCACCGGCTCCAGCCACGCCGCCCGCGTCATCGGCGGCAGCTGGGCGGAGATGACCGCGGCGATCGCCGCGGTGATGGAGTCGCGGCGGAACGGGGAGCTCCCCTCGACCGCCGCGTACAGCGTCACGCCGATGCTCCACAGGTCGCCGCGGTGCTCGGCCGGTCCGCCCTCCAACCGCTCGGGCGGCATGTACTCGGGCGAACCGATCAGGGCACCGGTCCGCGTGATGCTCGGACCGCCCTCCATGGTGGCGATCCCGAAGTCCGTGAGGATGACCCGGCCGTCGGAGGACATCATGATGTTGCCCGGCTTGATGTCCCGGTGCAGGACACCGGCCGCGTCCGCCGCGCGCACCGCCTTGAGCAGCGACTCGGCGATGTCGGCGACCTCCTCCGGAGGCAGCGGCCCCGAACCGCTGAGCAGGTCCTGGAGCGAACCGCCCTCGACCAGCTCCATGACCACCCACGGGTCGTCCTCGTACTCGAACACGTCGTGGATGGTGATGACCGTGGGGTGGTTGATCCGCGCGGCGGACTGGGCCTCCCGCCGGACCCGCGCGTGCGCGTCGGCGCGTTCGGCCTCGGTGAAGTGGCCGGGAAGCAGCACCTGCTTGATCGCCACGACCCGGTTCAGGGCCGTGTCGTGCGCCTCCCAGACGATCCCCATGCCGCCACGGCCGAGTTCTCGGCGCAGGACGTAGCGGTTCGCGATGGTCGGCTGGCTGTTACTCGACATCTGTCGCCCTCTCGGAGCGGGCACTCTGCGGGAAGTTCTGACTACTGGGTCCGACGCCCACGGTAGGGGGAAGGTTCCGGCCTCCGGGCCCTCGGTGGCACGTCGTGACGGTGACGTCGGTGACGCACGAGGGGGCACCCCGCGTTCGCGAGGTGCCCCGGGGGTCCCGTGGACCGGTTGAGACTACTGCTGCGAGTTGGTCATCTTGAGGACGTCGAGGGCGGAGTCGAGCTGCTCCTCGGTGAGCTTGCCGTCCTGCACGTAGCCGCGCTCCAGCACGACCTCGCGGATGGTCTTCTTCTCGGCCAGCGACTGCTTGGCGACCTTGGCGGCCTCCTCGTAGCCGATGTACCGGTTGAGCGGGGTGACGATCGACGGGGAGGACTCCGCGTACACGCGGCACTGCTCCTCGTTGGCCCTGATCCCGGCCACGCAGCGGTCGGCGAAGACCGTGGAGACGTTGGCCAGCAGGCGGATCGACTCCAGCACGTTGCGCGCCATCATCGGCAGCTGCACGTTGAGCTCGAAGTTGCCGGAGGCGCCGCCGAAGGCCACGGCGGCGTCGTTGCCGACGACCTGCGAGGAGACCTGGAGCATGGCCTCGCACAGGACAGGGTTGACCTTGCCGGGCATGATCGACGAACCCGGCTGGAGGTCCGGGAGGAAGACCTCGGACAGGCCGGTGGTCGGGCCGGAACCCATCCAGCGGATGTCGTTGGCGATCTTGCAGTAGCCGACCGCGATGGTCCGCAGCTGGCCGGACAGCTCGACCAGGGCGTCGCGGGCGCCCTGCGCCTCGAAGTGGTCGCGGGCCTCGGTCAGCGGCAGGCCGGTGTTGGCGGCGATCTCGGCGATGACCCTGGCGGAGAAGCCCTCGGGGGTGTTGATGCCGGTGCCGACGGCGGTGCCGCCCAGGGGCAGCTCGGCCACGCGCGGCAGGACGGCCTCCAGGCGCTCCACGCCGTAGCGGACCTGCGCCGCGAACCCGGCGAACTCCTGGCCCAGGGTGACCGGGGTGGCGTCCATCAGGTGGGTGCGGCCGCTCTTGACGATCGCCGCGAACTCGATCGACTTGCGGGTGAGCTCGCCCTCCAGGTGGCGCAGCGCCGGGATCAGCTCGTTCTGGACGGCCGAGGTGGCGGCGATGTGGATGGAGGAGGGGAACACGTCGTTGGACGACTGCGAGGCGTTCACGTGGTCGTTCGGGTGGACGTCGAGGCCGGTGCGCTCCTTGGCGACGGTCGCCACGACCTCGTTGGTGTTCATGTTGCTGGAGGTGCCCGAGCCGGTCTGGAAGACGTCGATCGGGAACTCGTCGTTCCACTTGCCGTCGGCGACCTCCAGGGCGGCCTCGCGCACGGCCTTGCCGAGGTCGTCGGAGATCACGCCGAGCTCGGCGTTGACCTTGGCCGCGGCGGCCTTGATCTGGCCGAGCGCGGCGATGTGGGCGTTCTCCAGCCCCTGGCCCGAGATCGGGAAGTTCTCGACGGCACGCTGGGTCTGGGCCCGCCACTTGGCCTTGGCCGGGACCTGGACCTCACCCATCGAGTCGTGCTCGATACGGAACTCACTCATTGCAACCCATCTCTCCTGGGAAAACCTGTGACCTCAAGCCTGCCAGACGCAGCAGGACACAACGCACCTCACCCTGGGTTCCCGGTGTTGCGCGTGTCATGTTGACATCCGCGCAGGTCACCAAGGCCGAGTCGGGCGCTCCGTCAGCGTTCGAGGCGGCGGCGGGCCCCGCGGCGGCCGAGGAGGAGACGGCGCCTGGGCGCGCGCACCCGCACCGTCCCGAACAGGCAGAAGCCGTCGATCTCCAGGACGGGCGGACGGGACATCGTGCTGCCCCGGGCGTTGGTGCTGCGTCGGCCGAGGAAGGACCACCCGTTGAGCCGCACCTCCACGCCCTCGGGGACGTCGATCACGACCCGGCCGAGGAACGTGCTGACCCTCATCCGGTGGTGGTTGTGTGTGAGCAGGGCCTCACGCATGTCGATCTCGGTGCGCCCGCACACGGCCCCCGCCAGCTCGTCGGGGAGTGCCACCCAGCGCCCCCGACGGGTGAGGGTGGTGAACCAGCTGACCATGGGTTCGGGGTCGAGCTGGATCGGCTGCTCCTCCGCGGGCAGGAGGTCGGAGGTGATCTCGGGCAGTTCCCCGAGGGTCCTGGCCGCCTCGACCCGGTCGAGGCGCTCCTCGAACTCCTCCATGTCGATCCGGCCGTCGGTCACGGCGGAGCGCAGGACCTCACTGACGCGTTCGCGGTCACTGTTGGAGGCCCTCATCCGGGCGGGGGAGACTTCCTCACTCACGCCACTCACCCTAGGCGAGCGACGTGCACGGTGGCGGCGGTCGTGGGGGCCGGGCGAGCCCGACCCCACGACCGATCACTCGAACACTCCAGGTCAGAGGAGTGTCAGCGCGCGCCGCGCCGGAGCGGCGGCCGAAAGCGGCCGCACCGCGATCCGCACCAGGGCGCGGGCGTTGTCGTCACCCGCGACCCGGTTGGCGCTGAGCTCGCCGCACGCCAGGCAGCGGTGGACGACCAGCCACTCGCCGTCCGGGCGGGCGCTGACACCGGCGGCCTCCATCCGGCCACGGCAGCCGGCGGCCCTGTCGCCGGGGACCCGCCCGTCCACGTGCAGGCTGGTCAGGCAGTGCGGGCAGTGGTTGCGGTGCGCCGTACCCGGGGCCCGCAGCGGGACGTCCAACCGGCACTGCGCGCACCGGAACGACTCCGCGGCCGGGCCGTGGCGCCGCCCCTGTTCCCCCCGGGACCGCAGGACGGTCTTGGGGCGCTGCTCCCTGCGCTGGGCGCCCCGGTGGTTGCCGCGACCCACGCTCACACCTCCCCGAGCATCTCGAGCGGGAACGGCGGCTCGGCGAGAGGGCGCACGGCGATCCGCATGAGCACCAACGGGTTGTCGTCGGCGGCCACGGCGCTCTCGGAGAGCTCGTCGCAGCGCACGCAGCGGTGGACCAGCCTCCATCGGCCGTCGCGCGCGACGACGACGGAGATCGGGGTCATGCGCCCCTCGCAGTCGCAGACGCCGCCCTCGACCTGATCGTGGACGTGGAGCGAGGTCAGACAGCTCGGGCAGTGGTCACGCGGAGTGCCGTCGGAACCCAGGAGGGAGACGGACAGGCCGCAGAGCACGCAGCCGAAAACGGTGCGCGCGGAGTGGTCGGAAACGGTGGTTCTGGGATCGGGATCGTGATGGGACAACCCGGAGGCTCCTTGCTGGAGAGGTGAAGAGTCGACAGCAAGAGCGCCGAGCGGTTCTCGACGTGGGCGGGGTCCGTTCAGACGTCCGAAGGGTGTCGGGGCATGCGGAGTCCCGCGCGGCTGTGAGGCGCGCTCGGCGCGTTCCGGGGCATGGACCTCAGTCCTTCTTGCGTGGGCTCACGCCCGCGCGTACGTGTTCGGTTCCGACCCCTCCACGGTAGGGAGGCCCCCGGAACCCGCGCAACGGGTTTTCGGCGTCCGTCCCGCGCCCGGCCAGCGTCCGTCCCGCGCCCGTCCGGTGTGCGTCCGGCACGTGCGGATAAACGATGGATTTTCACGCGCTCCGCTGCCTACCGTGTTCCCATGACCACACCAGAGCCCGGTCGGGCCGTCCCCGGGAGCGCCGCCATGACCTCCCGCGAGGCGGACTCCACCGTGCCAGCCCTGCACCTGCGCGGCGTCGTCAAGCGCTTCGGATCGCTGACGGCCGTCGACGGACTCGACCTGGAGGTACCCCAGGGAATCGTCCTCGGACTGCTCGGGCCCAACGGCGCTGGCAAGTCCACCACCATGAAGATGCTCACGGCCCAGTCCATCGCCGACGAGGGGACCATCAGCATCCTCGGCCACGAGATCCCCGCCGAGTCCAAGTGGGCGCGGGCCCGCATGGGCGTCGTCCCCCAGCACGACAACCTCGACGAGGAACTCACCGTCGAGCAGAACCTCCGGATGTTCTCGTTCCTGTACCGGGTCCCCCGGGCCCGTCGTAAGGAGGCCATCGCCCGCACCCTGCGCCTGGCGCAGCTCAGTGACCGCGGAGACACCCCCGTCGACGACCTCTCCGGCGGGATGCGCCGCCGCCTGCTCATCGTCCGCGCTCTCCTGCACCGGCCCGAAATGGTCCTCATGGACGAACCCACCGTCGGCCTGGACCCGCAGGTGCGGCAGGAGCTGTGGGGCGTGATCACCGCGCTGCGCGACGAGGGCGCCACCGTCCTGATGTCCACCCACTACATCGAGGAGGCCGAGCGCCTCTCGGACGAGGTCGCCCTCATGGCGAGGGGGAGGGTCGTCGAGCGGGGAGCCCCGGCCGACCTCGTCGCCAAGTACGCGGGAGCCAGCGTGGAGGAGTACACACCGGGCCCGGACGGGACGGCGGCCCTGGAACGGCTGCTCCGCGGCCACGGCTTCACCACCCGGCGCACCGGCACCACGGTGTCCGTGCTGCGCGCCGAGGAGCTCCCGGAGTCGGTCCGGGACCAGCTGGGCACCCCCGACCGCAGGGACAGCAACCTGGAGGACGTGTTCGTGACCCTGACCGGGGAGTCCGTCGAATGAGCCTGTCACAGCGTCACGAGGACGCCCGCCCCGAACGGCACGCCCGGCCCGGCCGGTTCGAGGCCGACGCGGTCAGGGGAGTGGTCGCCCGCGAGTGGATCCTCTACGGGCAGTCCTGGCGGGCCACCACCTTCGCCGCCGTGGTCGAACCCACCCTCTACCTGCTCTGCTTCGGGTTCGGCATGGGCGCCCTCATCGGGACGCTCGCCGGGTTCAGCTACATCGACTTCCTGGGCACCGGGATCGTCGCGGTGTCGGTGATGTTCCAGTCGATGATGCCCGCCGTCATCAACACCTTCATCAAACGCCGCTTCCTGCACACCTACGAGGGCATCCTCGCCGCCCCCGTGGACGTGCGCGAACTCGTGACCGGAGAGGCCCTGTGGCTGGCGCTGCGGTCCGGCGTCTACGGGTGCGTGCCGCTGCTGGTGGCGATCGGGTTCGGGCTCAAGCCCGGCCCCGGGATGCTGCTGGTGCCGTTCATCGCCTTCCTCGCCGGGTTCGCCTTCGCGCTCTTCGGGATCTGGATCTCGGCGGTGATCACCTCGGTGCGCTCCATGGACTACGTGTTCAGCGGACTGTTCACCCCGCTGTTCCTCATGGCGGGCACGTTCTTCCCGCTCACCGAGCTGCCCGACTGGGTCCAGACGGCCGCCATGGTCAACCCGCTCTACCACGCGGTCGAACTCATCCGGGGAGCGGTCTTCGGCGGGCTGGACGCCCTCGCCGCCCTCGGCCACGTCGGCGTCCTGCTGGCCTTCGTGGTGCTGATGTGGAACCTGGCCGCCTTCCAGATGCGGCGCAGGGTCGTCAACTAGC